>JAPHRJ010000029.1 GCA_026196045.1 Gammaproteobacteria bacterium | reverse complement strand
TTGAAAACAAAAAGGCCGTTAGACCAGCCATGACAGAATTTGACAACAGGGTAAGCAGAACATTAATAGATACGTTCCCCCAGAGAATAGTGGTAAGCAGAAAATTAAAATCCTTACGTAAAGCCAGGATCTTTATGGCGGAAGGATCACCGGTTGAAGCTTCCACTTCCAGGCGCAGGCGGCTGATCCCAAGTAGTGCCAGGTTCAAACCTGAGAACATGGCCGACTGGCTGATACAAAACAGGATGCCTGTCCATACCAGAATATTTTCTGACACTGCGTCCATTGGTTGATGCCTGGTATATTATCTACAATAGATGATTAATAATTAACTATTACTCTATCACAGTCTCATCTATCTCTGGTGCGGTTACTTCATCCACTCTGTACAAACCGCTAAGATAGCGCATAGCTTTTATCATTTGACGTGCCATTCGCCGTATACGGCTGTTCTGCTCTATAATATCAATCACACCCGGTATAGGAGTGCGTAACTCTGCACCAGCATATAGTAGTAATTCTTTTACTTCTTCATATGCCACTTGAACCTGTTGTAGCTGTGTTTCACAGTCTTCTATAGAAAACCCTTCCATTAATGGGTCGGCAAGGTGAAATAGATTAACAACTTCAACTCGATATTGAGCAAGGTGATTTGCCAATTCTGCATCGGTCACAATCTCTAACTTTCCTTGTTCCCTGGCAATTTCTAGAGCAAGATCACAACATGCTAACAGATGTTGTTCTGCTCTTAGCATCATCGCCAATTGTTCAGCATCATCATGAGACAGTGATGCCCTTCCCAGACGAGTAATAAACTCGGCTACAGCATTTGCCAATTTCTCTGCTATCACATGATCACTGGACATACGTTGCCCTGTTGCTGATTCAGTACTTAATGCAGAAAAAGCCATGCGTCGAGCTATATTTGAAATACGTGACAATTCCAGTGCTAATGCATCTAAAGCCAGGGGTGGTGAAATGGCTACTGTTTTATCCAGATATTTAGGTCGCCCTTCAATTTCTTCCAATGTAACAAAACGTTTGCCCAGGAATTGTGTCAACCGGTCAGTCACCGGCCACATCAGCAGCACGCCTAAAATATTAAAGGTCGTATGAAACAACGCCAGGGTAACTGCGGGTATATCCTCCAGACCCAGCAGTTCACCCGTGATTTTCACTATCCAGAACAGCAATGGCAGGATTATTAGAGCCACCATTCCCGTGGATACATTAAACATAATATGCGCAGCCGCGACTCTTTGCGCGTTTGATGTTGCACCAATAGCCGCAATCAACGCTGTCGATGTGGTGCCGACATTAGCACCGATCACCATGGCCGCTGCAGCATTTAAGCTAAGGATGCCACCTGTCGCCGCAGTCAGAATAATTGCGATGGATGCAGCAGATGACTGGGTAAGCACAGTCATGAGAAAACCGATAGCTACATATAAAAAAACACCAGCAATACCGTCCACAGTTAATGTTTCTAAATCAACAGCAGTCGCCAGGCCTTCAAAAGTTTCCTTGAGTACGTCGATACCAATAAAAAACAGGCCGAAACCAACCAGGGCAGTACCAAACGACGCGCGCCGGCTGTCGCCACCAGTGAGACGTAATAACATGCCAATGCCCAATATTGGCAGGGCAAAGATTTCAAGCTTGATATTGAAGCCGACCATAGCCACAAGCCAGCCTGTCATGGTACTGCCCATATTGGCACCATAGACCACACCCAGGGCCTGACGCATGGTAATCAGACCCGCATTGACAAAGCCAATGATAGCGACCGTGACCGCACTGGATGACTGCACGATGGCAGTAATGGATAGACCAGTAATAATGCCGTGGGCAGGTGTACGGGTCCACTTAGCCAGTATGTCACGTAAGGTATGACCGGCAGCCAGTCTGAGGCCATCGGTGATCATGTTCACCGCCAGCAGGAATAGACCGAGTCCACCAACCAGCATACCAATAAGAATAAAACTATTTTGCATAACTACAACATTCCAGACAGTAGAGTTGCTATTCCCAGAAATGCAAAAAAGCCCACCACATCTGTCACGGTCGTCAGAATAATGGAAGAAGACTGAGCTGGATCCTGTCCCATCGATGCTAAAATTACTGGAATAATTGCTCCAGAAAAGGCTGCTGCTACCATAGCAATCACCATAGACGAGCCAATCACCAGAGCCAGCCCTGTGGAAGAACTCCATACCAGCACACCCAGTGCAGTAACAAGGGCAATAGCGATACCATTGATAAATGATGCACCCACTTCCTTCCGTGCAACCCGCAGCCACTGGCTGGTGCCAATCTCTCGTAACGCCAGACCACGCATGGTAACGGCCAGTGCCTGAGCACCCGTATTACCAGATTGTCCGGCTACGACGGGTAATAAAACAGCTAAGGCCGTATAGGTGGCGATGGTTGATTCAAACAGGCCGACTACAGATGCCGCCAGAAATGCCGTCAATAAATTAATCGATAGCCAGGGTAGACGTTTACGTACCACGAAACTAACGGGTGACTGGGCACGTTCATCTCGGTTAGCGCCAACCATAGTAAGAATATCCACACTACTTTCTTCGCGCACCGCATCTATTAAAGCATCGTAACGGATAATACCGATAAGTCGGCCGTCGGTATCCACTACGGGCAGGTCGGTAACACGATGCGTTTCCAGTTGTTCCACTACTTCCTCTCGAGTCGCTGTTGCTTCCACCAGACCTGGTACAGGCTGTGCCAATGCAATTAGCATATCCCCAGCTTCAGCAAGCGCAAGACGATGCATTTCGACCATGCTCTGCAGCTGTCCTTTACTATCGGTGATATACAGCTGTCGGGAAAAATTTGGTTTGAATTTTCGAATCTTATGTAACACTTCCCTGACCGATAGCGTTTCATTCAGTGAGAGAAAACGTGGATCCATAAGCGAACCAGCACTCTCTTCAGGATATTGCACCAATGAGTTCAACTCGAGCTGTCGGGTGCTATCTACAAGTGACATCATACGCAGGCGTTCTTCCGTCGCCATTCTTACCAGCGCTCGAGCAACATGTACTGGATTACTGCGTTGCAAGATCTGCCTAACATTTGTTTCCGGCAGTTTTTGCAGTACCAAACTGGCCATATCAGGCATTAATCCATCCCAGATCATGACCATATCCGTTACCGCTTGCCGTTGCAGTAACTCGATAAGATCGTCGACAGATAACTGGTTGATCGCGTGCTGAGCAGGTAATGGATGACGACGCACAAAGGTCTGGTTCAGGGCGTACACCGCAGGCATAGCATCACTACTCATTTGTGCTCTCCTTTAACTGGGTGGGAAATGCTCAATAGACTATCCAGCAGTTGTGCCATACTGAGCCAGTAAAGACTCGCTACAGATAAAAGGTTATCCAACGGATCACGCGCCACGACCATACCTGCTTCGTTAATTGCCTCTTGCATGCAGCTGTAATCCAGCACACCCAGTAACGTATTATCTCGAGCCACTACAGGTAATTTGCGCCGTTTTGCCCAGCCCGGGTGAGATAATAATGACTCTACAGTGGCATGCACCGATACGGTTTGTATCTTACGAATCATGGTGTCTTTTAATTTTGCATGGTGATTCGATACCAGTAACTTACCAAGGTCAATCGTGCCAACCAGATGATGAGAGTCATCGACGATATAGATCTCACAACTAACTGGATGACTGAGACGTTCAATACGACGGAGAGCTTCAGCTACCGTTATATTATCAGGCAATATATCAACCTTTGGATCGAGTAAGGCACCTGCAGATTCTGCTGGATACAGCATAAACTGGTGAAGATGACTACGAATTTTTCCTGATAAAAGAGCCAATAGCTCATCTTGTTTGGTGCTAGCCAACAGTCGGTAGATACGTGCGGCAGTAGATAAAGGCAGATCTGTTAGTACTCGTGCTGCCGATACGGCTCCCATTAATCCCAGGCAGGCTGCTGCCTTCTCCGGCAACATAGCAGCCAACACCGGTATACCTGTTTGTGGCGACAATTCATTAAACAGTGCCGCGACATGTTGAGCCGATACTTCTTCCAGTACTCGTGCCGCTTCTACTGGATATTGCACTAGAAATTTCTGCGACAGTGGATTATCGACTTTCACCTCAGGCACCTTTCTCAATAATTGTTATCACTTGCTCATCAAATATCTTTGCCGGTATAGCAACAATACCTGTCTCTGTTTCAATTAACATTCGTGATACAGTGATATCCATAACTCGCCCCTCGATATTATCAACTCGTACTTTGTCACCTACCTGATAGATCTGCCGTAGCTGATTGGCAGCAATAATATTACTAACATGTGTTCGTGCTCCGAGACCAAATGCTAGCGCGATACCACCGAGTAACGCCGCTAGAATGATCCCGGCCACAACGGAAAGAAACGCAATATCAATGCCGATTTGATCAACACCAATGATAATTGCAATAAACAGGATAATAATTTGAACCGAACGTCCAAGCAGGTCAGCCTGGGTCAATCCTGAAGAACTTGCTGCAGATACTACCAGGTCACGAGCCAGTGAACTGATAACGAAACCAATAAGCACAATAAGCAAACCAGCAACAACTAAGGGCAAAAAAGTAACTATTTTGTTTAGCCAGAGACCAAAGATGCTTAACCCCAGAATCTCGGTGGCCAAAGTTACAAAAAGGAGCATCAATAGCCAGAATACCAGCTCACCCACAATACGAGCAGGTGGGTGACGTGGTTGCAGATGCAGCAGACTTTGTTTTGTGATGAGCCGTTGCCATAACAGATCAAGGCGACCGACAGCGCGCACAACTAACAGTCGTAGCAGGCGAGCAAGGAGCCAGCCGAACACCAGTACCAGTACGGCAAGCGCAGCTTTGGGCAGGTACGCCAGTACCTGTGCGGTCATATTTTGGAAGCCCACAACTAGCCCATCCAGAACATGATACGACTCTTTCATGATTTTCTCCGCACCTTAATAATAAAACTGCATTCGTGATGTGACTTATTAGCTATATTATCCTACTTAAACACACAGAATGACTTATTAATCTTTCCTTCTGGAAAACGAACTATCCCTGACTACAGACTACCTTATCAATATAGTATATATCTCTGTCTGCAACGAAATAAGACCATAATTAAGGGTTCAGTAACATAATATTTCCTATTTAGACTAATAAAGAAAGAAAAAAGTTACATGTAACTTTTCCATACGTCGCATTGTCCTGGCGCGCTAGTCGGCATCATCACACTCGAAGACCTGCTGGAAGAAATTGTGGGTGATATTGAAGATGAAACAGATTCATTCGCAACTTCTCATGCTATTACCCAACTTGACAAAGATCGTTGGGAAGTCGAAGGCCTCTTCAGGTGAAGTAGCCCAGGTTGGCAATGAAGTTATTGAACATGGCTACCGTTTTACAATATAGAGTGTAGAAAGCCATCAAGTAGGTAAACTGCTCATCGAAAAACTGAATGTTATGGATGACGAAAATCAGACGGCTGAAACCCCCTCTGCTGATTAATCATCACAAAAAACAGGACAAATAACACACTAATAACTCCTGTTACTGCCAAACAAGACATTTATCGTATTCTGTATTAAATATAATCAAGGACATATTGTGTAATAATCTACACTTAAACAAGATACCTACACGGTAATTAAGGCGAATTCAAATTCATCTGGGATTGATCTACACAGAGGGCATCATGAACATACAAGACGAACTTCAGGCCACAATCGATGTACTGGTACAAAAGGGCAAGGGAATTCTTGCTGCCGATGAAAGTAGTCCGACCATTGCCAAACGTTTCAAGGCAATTGATGTTGAATCGACTGAGGAAAATCGGCGAGCTTACCGAAGTCTGATCTTATCAACCCCCGGTTTGGGTGAGTTTATCAGCGGGGTTATTTTGTTTGAGGAGACCCTCGGCCAGCGTACTGATGACGACATCACAATACCTGAACTATGTACAAAGCAAGGTATTGTTCCGGGTATTAAGGTTGATGCGGGTAAACTTCCTCTGGCGAATTCTCCAGGGGATGAAATCACTCAAGGTCTGGATGGACTGGAGCTACGCTTAAAGGGATATAAAGAACAAGGTGCCCGGTTTGCCAAATGGCGCGATGTATATAACATTTCTGAGACCACGCCAGGCCGGCTTGCCATTGAGGCTAATGCTGAAGTCCTTGCCCGTTATGCCGCCATATGTCAGTCACAGGGTATCGTGCCCATTGTCGAACCTGAGGTACTCATTGATGGTGACCACAGCCTGAGCCGATGCGCCGAAGTCAGCGAAGCAGTTTTTCATGAAGTATTTCATGCCCTGCACCGACATCACGTAGTTCTGGAACATATGCTGTTAAAACCGAACATGATGGTGCCAGGTAAACAGCATTCACAAAAGGCAAGTCCAGACGAAGTTGCGGCACAAACTGTCAGAGTATTACGTCGTACGGTACCGGCTGCTGTTCCCAGTATCAATTTCCTCTCCGGTGGCCTGACACCCGAACAATCGACGGCCTATCTTAATGCGATGAACCAGATGAACCCGCAACCCTGGGAATTAACTTTCTCCTATGGGCGTGCGCTACAGGAACCGGCTTTGCAGGCATGGAAAGGTGATTCAATAAATAATGCCCAACAAACCCAGTCCGCATTATATAAACGTGCCAAACTCAATGGTGCTGCACGTTATGGAAAGTATATGGATGCGATGGAATCAGAAAACTAACGGTTAACATTAAATGATAAAGCTAACTGCAACCTGTTTTAAATAAGATGCCACATTATTGATTACAGATATGTATAGCGATATTATTTGCTAAATAAGTGTTGCAAATTCATGTCCACTACCAAACATTACGTTCGTGGTGAGTCTGTCGAAGGGTGAACGGTTTTTATTGGATATGAATTTGGAGCAGTTATTTAGCACGAAACCTCATCTATAAATACATAGGATTCTAAGCATGGCCAGGCCTGATGCATTAATAACATCCACCAATATCAAAAAGGTCTTTGACAAGACCATCGACCTGGTATTTGCGGTTATCCTGCTGTTCATTGTTATGACCATGTTAATTGGCGTAGTACGTTTATTTTACCGAATTGGTGAGCTACTCCAGGGAGGGGGAATCACCGGAAACTACCTCTATATTTTTACTGACGTGCTTACTCTGTTTATCCTTATCGAACTATCCAGATCACTGTTCGAATATTTTTCTTCACACCAGCTTCGTATGACCCCCATCATCGATGCAGGCATCGTTTTTGTTCTTAGACATATCATGATTGAGCTGTTCAATCATAAGCTCGACACCGATAACACCTATGCCCTCAGTGTGCTGCTACTCGCCCTGGGGGCAATCCGCGTCACAACATCTATCAACTTTCAACGTGACAAAATAAAAATGCGCGATAGTCCCGCTGAAGAACCTACGCCACACCAATGATATTTCATAGCAAAACCCGCCTCGGTAGCGCTTAGTCATCTAAGGAAAAGCCTATAATGATTGATCACAGTTCCACAACGGTCTCTCCCTGGCACAGCTACGATACCGATAAAGTACTCCAGATGGTGTCTTCATCTGTAGATGGCCTGTCAGATCAGGACATTGAACTCCGCTTGCAGGAGTTCGGTGCCAATCGACTACGTCCCGCAAAGAAAAAAGGCCCTCTGGCTCGCTTTCTCGCACAGTTCCATAACGTCCTTATTTATGTGCTGCTGGGTGCTGGTGGCGTCACTGCCTTACTCGGACACTGGATAGACAGTGGTGTCATCTTTGGGGTGGTGGTTCTTAATGCCATTATCGGTTTCATTCAGGAAGGCAAAGCGGAAAAAGCCCTGGATGCTATCCGCAATATGCTCTCCCATCAGGCCATGGTAAAACGCAACGGCAAGTTCATCAGCCTTGCTGCTGAACAGCTGGTGCCTGGTGATGTTGTGTTACTGCAGTCTGGTGACAAAGTCCCGGCAGACCTGCGCCTGTTCAAAACCCGTGAACTACGTATTGAAGAAGCTATGCTCACCGGCGAATCAGTACCGGCAGAAAAGTCCACTCAAACGACTATTGAAAAAGCAGCCATTGGCGATCGCAAGTGTCTCGCCTACTCAGGTACTCTGGTTACGTATGGACAGGGACAGGGTGTTGTTGTTGCTACTGGCGACCACACCGAAATTGGCCGTATCAGTAGTATGTTGCGCCATGTACAGGTTCTCACCACACCACTACTTCGGCAGATGGCTACCTTCGCCCGATGGCTCACCCTCGCCATCGGCGTTATTGCCGCCGCAACCTTTACCTATGGCGTGCTGCTACAGAATTTTACGGCCAGCGACATGTTCCTCGCCGCCGTGGGTCTGGCGGTAGCGGGTATTCCTGAAGGGCTACCCGCCATCATGACCATCACGCTGGCTATCGGCGTACAGCGTATGGCAAAAAAGCACGCTATTATCCGTCGCCTGCCGGCAGTAGAGACTTTAGGTTCAGTCACGGTTATCTGTTCAGACAAAACCGGCACCCTGACGCGTAACGAAATGACCGTACAGACTTTGGCAACCGGAACCGGTTTGTGTGAGGTCAGCGGTGCCGGTTATGATCCTCACGGTACCTTTAGTCTCGATGGCAATGATGTGACAACGGAAAGTTTTCCGCTCCTGCATGAGGTGGCTCAAGCAGCACTGCTCTGTAACGATGCCACCCTGTCAGAGGTCGATAATCAATGGATAATACAGGGTGATCCGACCGAAGGTGCCCTGGTCACCCTGGCACAAAAAGCAGGTCTGGATCACAACTATTGCCAGAGCCAGTATCCGCGTACCGATGCCATCCCCTTTGAGTCGCAGCACCGCTTCATGGCGACCCTGCATCATGATCACACAGGCCATGGCTTTATCTATCTCAAAGGTGCACCAGAACGAGTACTGGAAATGTGCCACAAACAGCGGATGCGCGGTGAGGATGTTCCGCTGGATAAGGCCTACTGGGAAACCCACATGCACGCCATGGCTACGCGTGGCCAACGGCTGCTGGCGATCGCCTTCAAGCCGACGGCGGCCGAACATCAAAGCCTTGCCTTTAATGATGTGGAAGATGGCCTTACCCTGCTGGGCGTGGTCGGTATCATCGATCCACCCCGTGAAGAAGCGACGGCATCGGTTCATGCCTGCCAGTCGGCTGGTATCCGCGTGAAGATGATCACCGGTGACCACGCTATCACCGCCCGTGCCATCGGTACGATGATGGGCATAGGCGACGGGGTCACTGTGGTTAATGGCACCGAACTTGAAGCCTATAACGAAGAGCAGTTGCAGGATGCGGTACAACGTTCCGATATCTTCGCCCGTGTCTCGCCGGAACAGAAATTACAGTTAGTCACTGCATTACAGGCTAGCGGAGAAGTGGTTTCCATGACTGGCGACGGGGTCAACGATGCACCCGCACTCAAGCGTGCCGATGTTGGTGTAGCCATGGGACTTAAAGGAACTGAGGTAGCCAAAGAGTCTGCTGAGATGGTATTGACCGATGACAACTTTGCCTCCATTGCCCACGCCGTGGAAGAAGGTCGTACTGTCTACGATAATCTGAAAAAATCAATCCTTTTTATTCTGCCAACTAATGGTGGCGAAGCCCTCATCATTATTGCGGCTATCATTATGGGACGAATGCTCCCTATCACCCCGGCCCAGATCCTGTGGATCAACATGATCACCGCAGTGACTCTCGCGTTAACCCTGGCCTTCGAACCCGCTGAACGTAACGTCATGCAACGGCCACCGCGAAATCCCAAAGAGCCCATCCTCTCCGGCTTCCTTGTCTGGCGTATCATCTTTGTCTCGCTAATCATCGTCACCGGCACCTTCGGGCTGTTCCTGTGGGAACGGGATCACGGTGCCAGCATCGAACTGGCACGCACCGTGGCCGTGAATACCGTGGTGATGTTCGAAATATTTTACCTGTTCAGTGCCCGCTATCTGCTGGCACCAGCACTGACTTTTGAGGGACTATTCGGCAACCGTTATGCGCTCTACGCCATTGGCCTGTTGCTAATAATCCAGCTGAGTTTTACCTATCTCGGCCCAATGCAAATGCTATTTGCCACCACCGACATGAACCTCGATGCCTGGCTGCGTGTCATCGCGGTAACGTCTTCGGTGCTAATACTGGTGGAGATAGAAAAGCTGTTGCTGCGAAAATACACCAAATTTGGCCAACAAACATGAGCTACGCAGAATAGAATATGACAATGTTTCAGCCGGCAACGCAAACCCTGCTGCAACAGGCCATTTAATTCCATGCACGTACTTGTCATCAATTCAGGCAGTTCCTCCATCAAGTTCCGCCTCTATGACATGGCTCAGGAAGTACTGCTGGTATCGGGCACAGTGGAACGCATAGGTGAAGCCAACGCCAGCAGTGTTTATCGCCAGCATTCTGCCGAGACTGATGTGAAAGAACATAAACAGCATTCACCGGTGGCGGATCACGTCGCTGGCCTGCAACAGATCTTTGCTTTTCTGCAAAACAGCAGCGCGACCGATGCGATGAAATCACTGGATGCGATTGGCCATCGCGTCGTCCATGGTGGCGAGACCTTCCAGGATCCTACGCTCATTGATGACAGAGTCATCGAGGGTATACGGGAGATGAGTCCGCTAGCACCATTACACAATCCAGCCAATCTGGTCGGCATCGAGACTGCACGCACGCTGTGGCCACAGGTACCGCAGGTGGCCGTATTCGATACCGCTTTCTTTAAGACACTGCCCCCTCATGCCTATCGCTATGCCCTGCCGAATGAGCTGCACAAAGACTATCATGTACGCCGTTATGGCTTTCATGGCACTTCACACCAGTATGTCGCCCAACAGGCCGCTCTCTATCTGCAACAACCACTACAAAGCTTGCGTATCATCACCCTGCACCTGGGTAATGGTGCCAGTGCCGCCGCGATCCGAAATGGTATCTGCATTGACACCTCCATGGGCATGACGCCGCTAGAAGGGCTGATCATGGGGACTCGCAGTGGCGATCTGGATCCTGCCCTGCCTTTCTACCTCAATAGAACCGTTGGTATGAAGCTCAATGAAATCGAAGTTCTGTTACACCATAATAGCGGCATGAAGGGTATATGTGGTGCCAGCGATATGCGTGAAGTGCATCGATTGGCGCAACAGGGAAATGAGCAGGCGCGACTGGCCATTGAGATGTACTGCTACCGGATCTGTAAATATATCGGTGCCTATTACGCAGCCCTGGGCGGACTGGATTTACTAATATTCACAGCTGGCATTGGTGAACATGATCCCGTGATACGATACTCTATCTGCAATAGCCTGTCGGCGCTGGACATTACCCTTGATCCGCAACGAAACCAGCACAATGAAAGCGACACCCAAATTATCAGCAGGGAAGATAGCGAAGTAAAGGTACTGGTGGTACCGACCAACGAGGAGCTGGAGATCGCCCGCCAGACGCTAGCACTCACCACTACAGCTAGCAACTCCTGAGATTGCCAAAGCACTCTCTGCTTTGGCAACGACTGCAAAAACAACTATCTTTTTATATCTTTCTACGAGTATCTATACTGTTATCAACGGAGAGAAATCAGCATGAAAGACGCCATCGCCATCAATAGCAATCCCCTGAATACGGAACAGTTGCGCAAGATTGACGCCTATTGGCGTGCCGCAAATTACCTGTCTGTCGGTCAGATCTATCTGCTCGACAATCCATTGCTGAAACAGCCTCTCAAAAAAGAACATGTCAAACCCCGGCTACTCGGTCACTGGGGCACGACACCCGGGCTGAACTTCATCTATGCCCACTGTAACCGCATTATCAAAAGCCATGATCTCGACATGATCTACATTGCCGGACCGGGGCATGGCGGCCCAGGCCTGGTGGCCAATACCTGGCTGGAGGGAAGCTACAGCGAGTTTTACTCCAACATTTCCACCGATGCCGATGGCATGAGAAAACTGTTCAAACAGTTCTCCTTCCCCGGCGGTATCGGCAGCCATGTTACTGCGGAGACCCCGGGGTCAATTCATGAAGGTGGCGAGCTGGGCTATGCCCTCTCCCATGCCTATGGCGCGGTTTTTGATAATCCGAGCCTGCTGGTGTGCTGCGTGGTCGGAGACGGTGAAGCGGAAACCGGACCGCTGGCCACTTCCTGGCATTCCAACAAGTTCCTGAATCCGGCGCATGATGGCGCGGTGCTGCCCGTTCTACATCTCAATGGCTACAAGATCGCCAACCCCACGTTGCTGGCGCGACTTGGCCACGATGAACTGGAAAGTCTGTTTATCGGCTATGGTTACAAACCCTACTTTGTCGAGGGCTCAGATCCAGAAGAGATGCACCAGAAAATGGCCGCCACGTTCGATATCATCGTCGATGAAATCCGCAATATCCAGTATGAGGCTCGCATCAACGGCAAAGTGCAAAGGCCACGCTGGCCGATGATCATCCTGCGCAGCCCGAAAGGCTGGACCGGACCCAAAGAAGTGGATGGTAAAAAAACCGAAGACTACTGGCGTTCGCACCAGGTGCCGTTCGCTGAGGTAATCGACAACCCGAAACACCTTAAGCTGCTGGAAACCTGGCTGAAAAGTTATCGGCCTGAAGAACTGTTCGATGACAGCGGTTATCTCAAACAGGAACTGCGTGAGCTTGCACCTGAGGGTCAGCGGCGTATGGGCTGCAACCCCCACGCCAATGGTGGTCAGTTACTCCGGGATCTGAAACTACCGGACTATCGCGACTACGCGGTTAAAGTGAGCAAACCTGGCCACACCATCGCCGAATCCACACGGGTGATGGGCCAGTTCCTGCGTGACGTGATGAAGCGCAACATGGATAAGCGCAATTTCCGTGTCATGGGGCCGGATGAAACCGCTTCCAACCGATTAGGCGCACTGTTCGAAGTCACCGATCGCACCTGGATGGCAGAGACGCTGCCGGAGGATGATCACCTTTCGCCTGACGGCCGGGTGATGGAAATCCTTTCCGAACACACCTGTCAGGGCTGGCTCGAAGGCTACCTGCTGACCGGGCGTCATGGCCTGTTTTCATGCTACGAGGCCTTTATCCATATCGTTGACTCGATGTTCAATCAGCATGCGAAATGGACCAAAGTCAGCAAGGAGATCCCCTGGCGACGCCCGGTAGCCTCGTTAAATTACCTGCTGACCTCACACGTGTGGCGCCAGGATCACAATGGTTTTTCACATCAGGACCCCGGTTTTATTGACCTTGTGGTTAACAAAAAGGCCAGCATCATTCGCGTGTTTCTGGCACCGGATGCCAACACCCTGTTATACATTACTGATAAGTGCCTGCGCAGCCGTGATTTCATTAATGTCATTATTGCCGGCAAACAGCACCAGCCGCAGTGGCTGGATATGGACGCGGCCATCAAGCACTGCAGCGCCGGTATCGGCATGTGGGAATGGGCCAGTAATGACAGGGATAGCGAACCGGATGTGGTTATGGCCTGTGCCGGTGACGTGCCGACACTGGAAACCCTGGCGGCCGTGGATCTGCTACGCCAGCATGTGCCGGAACTCAAGGTGCGTGTGATCAATGTGGTCGACCTGATGACCCTGCAACCTCGGGAGGAACACCCTCAGGGTCTGACCGACAAGGACTTCGACACCCTGTTCACCACTGATAAGCCGGTCATCTTCGCCTTTCATGGCTACCCTTATCTCATTCACCGTCTCTGCTATCGCCGTAGCAATCATAAAAACCTGCACGTTCGTGGTTATAAGGAGGAAGGCACGACGACGACGCCGTTTGATATGGCGGTGCTGAATGATATGGATCGATTCCACCTGGTCGGTGATGTGATCGACCGAGTTCCCAGACTAGGCTACAAGGCGGCCTACCTGAAACAGTTTGTGCGCGACAAGCTTATCGAACACAAACAATATATCTACAAGAAGGGTCAGGATATGCCTGAAATTATCGACTGGAAATGGCCTTATTAGTAATGTCTTTAGTCAATAACTAAATTACATTAATGCCCATTATGAAACTTGAACACAAATGAATAACGAAATCTCTATTGCCTATTTCTCCATGGAAATTGGCCTTGAATCGACTATCCCAACCTATTCAGGGGGACTGGGAGTACTGGCTGGAGATACCCTGCGTTCTGCTGCTGATGCCGGTCTGTCGATGGCCGGAATCACCCTGTTATCTCGCAAGGGCTATTTTCGACAACGACTGGATGCGCAGGGACAGCAATCGGAAGAGCCGGTCAACTGGCCAGTCGATAATTACCTTCTCCCCATCGATGCTCACGCCATTGTGGAACTTGAAGATCGACAGGTTACCGTACGTGCATGGCGCTATGACATCAAAGGCCACAGTGATCACATCGTACCGGTCTACCTTCTCGATACTGATGTAGAAGGCAATTCAAATTATGACCGGTCGTTAACTGGCCAGCTCTATGGTGGTGATGCCTACTATCGACTCTGCCAGGAGGCGATACTTGGCATCGGCGGCATCCGAATTTTGCGCGCCCTTGGGCATACCGATATCGAGCGTTATCATATGAATGAGGGACATTCCAGCCTGCTGGTGTTCGAGCTCATGGCGGAACTGACACAAAAGCTGGGCGACAGCAAAACAACGTCTGAACATATTGATCAGGTCAGGCGTGAATGTATTTTTACCACCCACACACCAGTTGCGGCCGGGCATGATCACTTTCCTGCATCGCTCGCCCACCGGGTACTGAAACAATGCAAGCCGTTCAGGGATTACGCTGAAGAACTGTACTGTGACAATGAGCTGAATCTCACCCACCTCGCACTGTCGGCGAGTTATTACATCAACGGTGTGGCAAAGAAGCATCAAGAAACTTCAAAAAAAATGTTTGAAGGTTATCAGATCAATTCTATTACCAATGGCGTGCATGCTTACACCTGGGCCTCCGATGCTATGCGTGCATTGTTTAATAAAAAAATCCCGGACTGGCGGGAAGACAATTTAAGTCTTCGCTATGCAATGAGCATTAATAATGATGATATCTGGCAGACACATCAGCGAGCCAAGCGCCGTCTAATTGAATACGTAAATAAAACCAGCAATGCGGGAATGGACCAAAGCGTGATGACATTAGGATTTGCCCGGCGCGCCACCCCGTATAAACGAACCACGTTACTTTTTACCGATGTTGATCGTCTAAGAACGATTGCCAGTCATTGTGGGCCATTACAAATTATATTCGCGGGCAAGGCACATCCTGATGATACACAGGGCAAGAGATTGATCCGGGAGATCTTCAGGATAAAAGAGGCTCTGAATCAAGATATTCGTATTGCCTATCTTCCTGACTACGATATGGAAATTGGCCGCTTAATGACTTCTGGAGTAGATCTTTGGCTTAATACACCTTTGCCACCGATGGAGGCCTCAGGCACCAGCGGTATGAAAGCGGCTATTAATGGTGTGCCTTCCTTGAGCGTTCTAGATGGCTGGTGGATAGAAGGCTGCATCGAAGGCATAACAGGATGGGCCATAAGTGATACTGAACAACAAACTCTCGATACAACATTGGGAGCAAGCAGTGAAGCCGATGTACTCTATTCCAAGCTGGAAAACATTATCATCCCCATGTACTACCATAACCGCGATGCCTATATAGATATAATGCGCAATACGATTGCCATCAATGGATCTTTTTTTAACACCGAGCGCATGATTAGTCAGTATGTGTCCAAGGCCTATTTCAGATAATCCTGCGCACTAGTACTTTACTATTTCACCGAACGCGCATTCAAATTATTTTGCAACTTTATTTCTGGATTGCTTTTCTTTGAGTTGCTCTACATGCACGATTAATGTATCAACTGTTTCCTTTAATAAATCAAGTTCCTCAACAGTCAGGTCATTCATCTGTTCAAGATTGTATTCGATGGTTTCAATAATTTTTTTATGGGGTCGTTGCATTGGGCGCATAAAGTAAGTAGTAATCGTTGCGACAATAGTCCCAAAAAACATAGCCGACCCAATCACTATCCAGACCCCACCAAGCAACTGTGCAACACTGGATTTTGGTGTATCAGCTATTCCCGCAGTAGAAAATGCCGCCACTCCCCAATACAGCGCTTCACCAAATGAGGTTATACTTGCACCTTCAGTTAGGCTCTCAAAATAATACAGCCCTGAAGAAAATAACAACCAGAGAAAAACCAGTAAAAAAAGCATTTTTGTAAAAGGCGTATGAGTAGAAATATCATCAATAAACCTTCTTAAACGTAATTTTTTATTATTCAGTAGTCGTTTCTTCATAACATTAATCTCTTATGCAAAAATATTTCATTAACCACCATTACTTACTCTATTGTAAGTATTTACATAAATTAAGCCTTTACGTACCAGGAATTTTTCAATCTCTACTGCAAAAAGTACGAGTGATGAAAGCATGAAGCAAACGGCCAGGTCATACAAAGGTAAGGGCTGAGTATGAAATATCCCATTTAATAACGGCATATAAATGACCGCCATCTGTAAAAGAATGGTAAAAATTACAGCACCCAGCATTGGTAGATTACTAAACAGACCGATTGAAAATAATGATGCGGTTTCACTTCGCACAGCTAACGAATGAAACAACTGTGATATGGTTAAAACGGTAAAGACAATGGTTTGCCAATATTCAACACCTCGAGAAATTCCCCATGCTAGTGACGCAATAGATATTCCGCCTACAAACAGGCCAACCCACACAATGTGTTGCCACATACCGTGTGCAAAAATATTCTCATCTGTCGGCCTGGGTGGACGACGCATAATCCCTGGCTCTGCGGGTTCAGCCGTAAAGGCCAATCCAGGTAAGCCATCGGTGACCAGATTGATCCATAAAATATGAATAGGTAATAAAGGAATTGGTAAACCAAAAAACGGGGCAAGAAAAAGTGTCCAGATTTCTCCAGAATTAGAACTCATTGTATCTTTAATAAATTTCCGGATGTTATCAAATATTCGCCGCCCGGATCGGATCGTTCGAACAATGGTGCTAAAATCGTCATCCAGCAAGACCATATCAGCTGCTTCGCGAGCAACATCAGTGCCCTTCTGCCCCATGGCAATTCCAATACCCGCTCGTTTCAGTGCAGGCGCATCATTTACACCATCACCTGTCATCGCTACAAATTCATTGTTCAACTGTAACGCTTTTACAATACGTAATTTTTGTTGCGGACTAACTCTGGCATAAACCTGTATTTTTTTTACAATCGGGATAAACTCATCATCAGACAATTTGGCAAGTTCATCACCTGTCAGCATAGCCTGATCATTGTCGGTTATCCCCAGACGTCTGGCGATAACCATAGCTGTGCCCGGGTGATCCCCAGTGATCATCACTGGGGTAATACCTGCCGTCAGACAGTCAGCAACAGCCTGTGGAACTTCTGGTCGGGGTGGGTCAATCAACGCAACCAGGCCAAGAAATGTAAGTTGCTGTTCAATCTCTGCGGAAGCAACTGGTTCTGGCAGTTTATCAAATTCACGTTTTCCTAACGCAAGTACTCGGTAACCTTCCTGCGCTAACTGCTCCGCTTCAGCAAGCACTTTCTCAGAATCAAATGCTATGATGCCATCCATGCCGGAAGCATTAATACATTGACTGAGTACCTGTTCCGGTGCCCCCTTTATATAAGCCACAACACCCGCATCCAGCTGATGAAGCGTTGTCATCCTTTTACGATCACTATCAAAAGCGATAACGGCCAGGCGTGGTTTTTCCTGTTCTAATTTCTGTTTATCAAATCCTGCCGAAAATGCGGCTTCAAACAGGGCCAACTCAGTTGCTTCACCTGTTGGTTTACCATCCATCTCTTCAACATCATTGCTTAATGCCATTGCATAACCCAGATCCACTAACGGTGATTGGGTATCAACTTCACTTAATGACGTTTGACGTTGTCCGTCGACAAAAAACAATTCTGCAGTCATCTGATTTTGCGTTAACGTACCGGTTTTATCCGCGCAAATGTAAGTGACCGAACCCAGCGTTTCAACAGCCGGTAAATTACGCACCAACGCATTTTGGCGAATTAATTTATGTGCACCGAAAGCAAGCGACACGGTCACTACTGCCGGTAATGCTTCAGGTATGGCCGCTACAGCAAGGCTCACTGCAGTGAGAAACATCAACATGACAGGTTGGCCCTGTAGCAAACCCGCAATAAACACCACACTACAGATCGCCAATACTGCCATCGCAAGATAACGTCCAAATCTTGTTAAACGTTTCTGTAGTGGTGTTTTGACACTCTTTTCGCTACGAAGTAATTCAGCAATGTGCCCTATTTCAGTATTCAGTCCAGTGGCGATCACCACACCCTTGCCTCGCCCTCGGGTAATCATGCTGCTCTTAAATGCAAGATTAGATCGGTCACCCAACGGCAGGTCTGCTTCAGTCAGTACGGCTTCATTTTTTTCAACAGCTAGTGATTCACCGGTCAGAGCTGACTCATCTGTTTGCATTTCTTCTGTTTCGATAAGCCGTAGATCGGCTGGCACTATATTACCTGTCTCCAGTAAAACGATATCCCCTTGCACCAGATCAGATGTGGCCACTGTGACAGCTTCACCATCACGGATCACTCGGGCATCGGGAACGGCCATTTCACGTAGTGCAGCAACAGCTCGATCCGCTCGATATTCCTGAACTGTACCAATAATTGCATTGAGTAAAACAATAACCAGGATAGCAATGGTGTCCTGGGGTTCACCTATGAAACCGGATATTAGTGCCGCCACCAGCAACACCAGGATCATAAAATCGGTAAATTGACCCAACAACATTTTAAACAGGGAACGCGACCGTGTTTCTGGCATAACGTTAGGGCCCTGCTCAAGCAGGCATTGTTGAGCCCTGGCAGCCGCCAGGCCATATTCTGAGCTTTCAAGACGCTTCAGCGCTTCATCAGTCTCAAGAGTGTGCCAATTAACTTGCACCATGTTATACCCCTGTAAATAAATAAATTAGCAGGATCGTAAGCAGTGCGATTAACACAGTCTGAACACCACTTCGGAGCCATGAAATACCGGAGATATGACCGAGAAAAACGCCAAAGAAAAAAATAAGTATGAGGGCAATAATAATGGCTGCGTAAAGCGGTGAAATAAACAGATGTGTACCTGAATTTGACAACCATAAGGGGGTGATAATTAACAGCGAAATAACCAAAGGCGCGGATCCATTGACCAGCGCAATATACCAGGGCACCCAACGCGCAGCGTCGCCATGTGCACTTTCCTGCAAATCAGTAACCATAGCATCTTCCAGTTTACTTAGTGCTCGACGTCGTTCTGCTTGCTCACTGACATAGGCACTACTTACGCCGCTGACGCCCAAAGCAATGGCAGCCCCAATACAGGCACTAATAATTACAGATAAGCTTGCTGGTGCACTAAAATGAAAACCGACAATAATCCCGAGCATAGTGAGGGCACCATCAAAACCATTCACAACGAAATAGCGACGAATGATACCGTGAGTTCGGGTAATTCGTAGCAGAAATCGTATCTGACTTAATGGTTTCATGACAGTATGTTTTTAAAAATCATCTAATTGTTATTAGAGGGTGTGCTTTGTACCTCCACAACATCTATACTGTGTAGAGAGCCACTCATGTTCGATATCGCCAGTTGAATGGCTTCAAAATCGATATTGCCCCCTTCAATTACGACTTGAACCGTTTCAGTATTTTCATCCATCTCAATTACGGTCAAACTTACATAGTAGTCATCACCAACTTCGGCCAGGGTACCAGAAAACTCCAGGGCGTTTGGCTGATGAGGTTTAAGAATATCAAGAACCAGTCGTTTTACAGAAACCATCCACCACTCCTCATATCCAGTTTTTATTGCGGTTTAATATTGATAGAAATTTGTTCAGAAGATTGACTCATTCATATATAATAAAGAATACATACTAAGTATAGAATCTCTAATAGCTTTGTCCCACTTAAAATTATATATTTCACATTTTATCTGATCTACAGCTCAACCATGGCATTAATTGGAATGTGAGTTTAATAGCGACTAATCAGCCCCCTGAAATAATACCTAACCTGACACCGGTCATTTGAAACTTTCGATCTTGTCATTTCAACATAATCATGACGGTTAGCAAAGAATGCACTACCTCACCAATCTCTGGCTTTGGATATACTTCTGGCTTAGATATCATTTTACCTGTTACCGTATTGGTGATCTATATATCCTTATGCAATAGCATTATTATTGCTAATCAGGCTGAGATTTACTAACCTCTCATTTATACAGACTCTGTTTTCTATTACAGCTTAAACCTTGAGTCCTGGTTACGGGTTATAGTCGTTACTGTATTGATACCATTTCCATCGGCTTTGAAAAAATGCTACTGAAAAATTTTCGAACTGGGGTAAATAGCAATAAAAGTGAAAGTTATAATGGTTTCTAATCTTTCAGAATAATGGTATCTATTTTTCTGTAAACTTATTATCTCAGACAGTTTAACAATCGTTGATAATTTCATATTAAGATCAAAAGGTGAATCTATGCTGTTACGTATCTTACTGGTTGGCATTTCCTTAGCAACAGGTACCCCTGCAAATGCTACTGAAGAATTTCTGGTTAAGTTTGAACTTATCCAGGGAGCAAGAAAAATTGAAGCCGGAAGATTCCTGGTTTCACAGGAATCGAAGACCTGGAGTAAAGGCCTTCGGCAAAGTTACCTCACGCTTAGCTGTCACAAAAACAAATCGGGAGGAACAGAAAAACGGTTATCGTTAAAAGATCATTTTTCAGGTTTAAAAATTAGCCATAAGCTAGAAGGGGAAAATATTGAGGCCAGGGTTATGCATACAAAAATACAGCCACAGCTTGTTAAAATCAGAGAATTACCTAAAAACAAATGTCAGGAGTTGTCCCCTATTATAACTACAACTTCTGAATCTTATATTATTCCTGCCAAGGATAACTTTATCGAATCTTATATTTTTGGTGAAGATATGACGTTTAAAATCACTCTTACCTCATTAATGGCAAACTATAGATAATTAAATCACATATTTCATATCTTATACTGGATACTTGTTAATGACACTGCATTTAAAGCACACATGTAGTCATGAACCAATAGTATTCTTCATAAGAATACTGATAATGCTACTACGATCACCAGTATTAAAAATAATGTGATCGCATTAGGCCAGTACTGCAACTGCTGTTCTAAAACTCCTGGAGCTATACCCCATTTTTGAAAACAATGAAGAAACTTAAACTTTAGAACCACAGTGCCCCAAAGTAACACAAACCTGGTTTTTATATTTTGCTTCCTTTGTTGCATTAAACCTGCCCAGTTCTCAGACCAGGCTTTGAACATATTTAAAGAAGATCGATGAGTTGAAGAAATGCTTTCATCTTTAGTACGGCTAAGACCATAACTAAGAAACATTGTGAAGACGCCTGTTAATGCAATTAATGGATACACCAGATACTGGTATTTATGCCATAAAGATGGGTATGCCAATCCGACTCCTAAAGCAACATTACACAGGCCTGTTACTGCAACAATAGTCCAGGCTGGAATTTCTGTTATTTGAATGCGACTAAAAGCCCTTATTATTATATAAAGCAGGGCAACAATACCCAGACCCTGGTAAATTAATCCTGGAATATAATAAGTTGCTCCTCCAAGAGGTGCCCATCGCACAATACCAAGTAATCCCACCGCAACTGGAACACTACCCAGCAACAAACGTGCTGGCCACGAACTGTACTTGAATGTTTCTATTAGCCATAGATGAAATGGCCAAACACCCGCTTTGAGCCCAAATCCGATTAACACTAACCATAGGTAGGTTATAGAAGTATCTGCTGTGCTTGTCATAGCTTGCCGTACCGACTCAAACCTTAAATCATCTGTTTCAAATGCGGCCAGCAAGAGAGCATCAAATAATGTCAGGTCGGCAATAATCAGGAAAATAAGATAAATTTTTCCTGCTTGATATGATGATTCATTTCTTCTTTGTAGCAACAATCCATAAAAACTGTAACCCATCAGTGTTGAGGCACAAACAAATACAACCAGATCAGTTGCCAATACTGCACCAAGGTTACCGGCAAGAGTAAGAAAAAAGAACGGAGTGCGAAAATTGTAAGTTTGTTCACTTGAGAATTTAACAACAGCAACCGTCATACTCCAAACGATAACAGTCATAGCGAGGATCCAGCGAGCTTCACTGTTGACACCAAGCCCCGTTCCAAACAGAAACCAGGACGGAGCCACGAAAGCTTCTCCCGGTAATATCATTAACACAGCCGCTGGAAAAATAGCCCAAAAACATGGCCATGGTAGACGCGTATGTAAAGCCGGAATAGTCAGAAGTAATGGCCAGGCCACAACAAAGCCAAGGAAAATATTATAAATTTCGTTACTCATGGCTGATAAAACTCACGCTGAGCAATCAGTTGTGCCCATTCCAGAGGACTGAATGGAGCGGAAGCCACCAAACCTGCAGCTAACGCCATCAACGCTGTCACAACGGGAGGCAGCAATAATGCCCAGGCGGTCTCCTTGTTACCAAAGTTGTGTTCATGTGGCCAGGCCGCCGTTTGTTTTCTGAACCAGATACGATGCAAAATTGGTAAGAAATACGCAGCATTGAGTAAACTACTGCCCGCAAGCACGAACATTACCCACCCTTCTCCTACTTCCAGTGCCCCAAGCCCGAGATACCATTTACTAACAAAACCCGCAATCGGTGGTACACCGATCATGCCGAGCGCACCAACAGTGAAGGCGGCCATAGTCCAGGGCATGCGATGGCCGACACCATTCATTTCACTTATTTTATGAATACCCAGCGTTTCTGCCAAATTACCCGCGCAGAAAAACAAGGTAATTTTCATGATACCTTGATGTACCAGATGTACGACACCACCTATTGTGGCAATAGGCCCAGCAATGGCCACTCCCAGTGTAATATAGGACACCTGGCTGATGGTCGAGAATGCGAGTCGACGTTTCAAATCATTCTGAAACAAAGCCCGTAAAGATCCATAAATAATGGTCACGGCGGCTAACCATGCCAACGGAGACATCACTCCTAATTCAGCGGCTGACTCGATACCAAATACATCATAAACCACCCGTATGATTCCGAATGCGCCCGCTTTGACTACCGCCACAGCATGTAATAGAGCACTAACTGGTGCCGGAGCAATCATGGCCTGAGGTAGCCAGCCATGCAAGGGCACCAGTGCTGCCTTCACACCAAAGCCAGTGATAAACAATGCAAAAATAATAATTAAAGCCGTGCGGTGTTCTTCTCCTAGCCCATGAATAAATCCCCGTGGTGTAAACTCAAGAGAACCCGTCAGAGTATAAAGCCACACTGTCGCCAATAATAATAAGGCACCACCAAAAATGGTATATGCAAGGTATGTTTGTCCCGCCCGGCGCGCCTCTTCAGTACCTCGATGAACAATCAGGGGGTAAGTAGACAACGTCAGCAATTCATAGAAGATCAAAAAGGTGATCAGGTTTCCGGATAGTGCTATACCGACAGTAGCCGTAACGCATAAACTGAAAAATCCAAAAAAACGACTTCGATGGGGTGAATTTTCCAGGTAACCAATAGCATAAACAGTTGTAACGAGCCAAAGCACCGTAGAAAGACTAACAAAAATTAACGATAAAGGACCCGCACGTAACACAAGATCCAGATCAGGTAATAGCGCCAGGCGTGTTTCAAAATGTTGTCCCTGGTAAACGCCCCATAACATCCAGCCGACTAATACCAGTTTTAAAAATGCACCAATCAGGTTGAGTGTAATACGTGTTCGTACTCTTTCTTCTGGCAACCTGAATATGATTAACCCCGGCAACAACGAACTGGCAACCACCAACAGCGGGATCCATGCATTCCAGTTCATAACTTAACCTCACCGGCTCCAAATGGACTGCCTATTTCAATGATTGCCAGTATTTCAGACGCAAAAAACCCGAGTAAGATAGCACCACCTGCAAGTAATAGTGCGGCCCACTCCATTGTTGCAGGTACAACACCTGGCTCATGTGGTAAGGGTGCCTGTGTAAAAGCACGTCCCAGTACTTTAAAGATATACGCGGCTGCCAATACTCCCCCAATAAGCATGACGCCAACCAGCCCCCATTGACTCTGAACCAGAGCTGATTGAAGCAGCAACCACTTACTGATAAAACCACCACTTGGCGGTAATCCCATAATACTTACACCGGCCAATGCAAATGCAGCCACGGTAATCGGTAAACGTTGTGCTACCCGGTCTAAATCGGCAATACGATCATGGCCTCCAAAACGCAACAAATTACCCGCCGCCAGAAACATGGCAGACTTAGCCAGGGCATGAGAAAGTATCAGATACACGGCAGCACTCCATGCCGTAACACCCACTTTCTCCGCTAACGGAAATGCAAGGAACAGGTAACCCACCTGAGCTACCGTTGAGTACGCCACTAACAACTTGATTCGTGTCTGACGTAAAGCCTGCAAAGACCCCCATATAATTGCAATAGACCCCAAAAACCCAAACAAAATATCGACATCGGTATCAAGTTGACTAAATATCTCTAGCCATAAGCGCAGTAAAATATAGAAGGAAGCTTTTACGACCAGTGCGGATAACACTGCACTAACAGGTGCGGGTGCGTTGGCATGTGCAGGAGGCAACCAGAAATGCATTGGAAACAGGGCTGTTTTTAATACAAGTCCTGCACTTATGAGTCCAAATGCCGCCCAGGCCGTTATGTTAGATTCGAATCTCTCACTTAGGACTGCAATATCCAAACTACCAAAACTGTGATACAGCAACACCACACCAAATAGAAATGCAAGGGAGCCTAATAAGGTTGCCAATAGATAACGCATCGCCGCTGTGAAGGCATCGTGGCTACCGGTTAGCGTGGCTAATGCCACCGCCGCTAATCCCATCAGTTCCAGGGTAACATAAAGGTTAAAAATATCTGCCGAAAGAAACAGGGCATTAAGTGCTGTCAACAAAAATAGCCAGAGTGGCCAGAACCGACGCTGATAACTGAGTTCAAAATAATGTATTGAATAGATGCTGACACCTAATGCAACCAGGGCAGTTACCATCAGCATGAGTAAACTCAAACCATCAACATACAGCTCAATACCTAACGGGGCACCCCAACCACCGACAAGATAGTGATATACACCTTTATCTATTACCAACCAGCCAAGACCTGTCGCCGACAGCATGACACCAATTACTGTAACTAGACCCAGTATTTTGCTGACAGAAGGCCAAAGAAAACAGCTTAACCCTCCTGTTAACGGCAACAGGATGAGTGCAATAGCCCAGGGGAAATCTATAAATGTTATCCCCATCAGTCTACTTACTTTCCTCGTCAGGAAACTCGGGTTGTCCACTGCTCTCTGTTACCTTCAGGATCATAACCAGTGCCAGTGCGGTCGCGGATACGGCAACAACAATACCAGTAATCACCATGGCATGAGGAACAGGATCAGGGATGCCTCCTTCAGTACGCCTGGCCAATGCAACCAATATAAGAAAAACCCCGCTACCCATTATGTTGATTGCCAGTATCTTTCGTAGTAAGTGGGCCTGCACAATTAAAGCAAATAATCCAAGGCAAAATAATCCTATACCCACCAGTGCATAGAGAAATACCGTATTCATAATTTTTTTATATCGGTAGGTGGACTTCCAATAAAAAGTGCGGCCAACGTTACACCAATGGAAAGGGTCGCCACCATTTCAAGAATAAGGATTAGAATACTGGCCTGCGCTGGAGGAAATTGCATAAATGTCCCGCTGACTAGCATTGTTAGTATAGCAATCACAACAAAGGTGATAGACCCAGCCGTAAGTACAAGTCGTAAAGGAAAACCTTCGAGCCCAGGATAAAGTTTCCAACCTGATAAAACTAACAATACCCCCGCTGCACCTAACACAGCCCCAGCCTGAAATGCGCCACCAGGCGCATGGGCTCCAACCCATAAAAGGTAAGCAGAAACCATGATCAATATTGGCACCAGCAAACGAGATAAGGTATCAAGTACAGGGCCAGGCTCAGATTCGATGCTCGGTACTGAGCTACCAATAGACCAGACAGCTAATAATGCCAGTAATAACACGACTATCTCCAACAGGGTGTCGTAACCACGAAAGTTAAGCAGCACGGCGGTAACAGGATTGCTCACACCACTTGCAGTAAGATTCGAGGTCACCTCTGAAGTCAACCCTGTCGCATGAGGTGGTAAAGCTAAAATTGCAATGGTTAATCCTGATGCGATCCATAGCATGATAAGTGCAGGTAACCAGCGTAGAAGTTGTTTCCTGGAAGATTGCTTTTGCGGATTTATGCTGCTGCCTTTCCCGTTAACTGAAGCAGGTTGCAGTTTTGCAAATGCCGCTAAAAATAAGGCACCAGTTAATCCTGCGCCAATAGCCGCTTCAGCAAGAGCAACATCTGGCGCATCCAGCCTTACCCAGATAATCGCCATCAATAATCCAAATGAAATAAACGATACAATGGATCTAAATAAATCCAGAGAAAAAAGTGCTAACCAGGCTAACCACAACAACCCAAAACCAAGCAGGATATCAAATACATCTTGCAGCAGGGCTAACGCTTCCATAAATGAACTCCCTTATGTAATGCTGCCCTGGCAACCAGATGAGACACACTTGCTCCCGCTAACAGTACCAACAACCAAATCAGGAATAATTTACCTGCTGCTGCAAAGGAGCTGGCCTGGAGAGATAATCCAATCACGATCAGACCTAAACCCAGGTTATCAGCTTTAGTTAAAGCATGAAGCCGAGTATAAACATCAGGGAAACGCAATAAACCTATAGTACCCGCAAGATAAAATATGGCACCTGCAACAAGCAATACGGCACTAACATATTCAGTAAGCATCACATTCTTATTCCTTGCTTAACCAGGCACGTCGCACAAATGCCACAGAGGTTAATGCGGCTAAAAGCGAGAAGACTAATGCAACATCATGTAACACTGTATTAGCTGAGGCTTGTGCAAGTAATAGCAGTACACCCACTGAAGTCGTACCAAATAACTGTGCAGCCAGCATCCGATCAGCGGCAGTAGGTCCTTTAAGGATGCGCCACATACCGGCAAAGAGATTGAGTAGAAGGAAAAGTGCCAGAGCAAAGTAAAGCGTTTGCATATAACCAATCCTATAAGGTAACAGGTGATTTAAAACCTGGAGGTTTGATCGCAAGTATTGAGCAATCGAGCTGATTAAGAATGGTCTCTGCGGTATTACCCATAACGAATCCAGGAATTCCTGTTCGAGCCACTGCCCCCATAACAACCAGATTGGCATCAATTTGTTTTGCCAGTGCTAACCTGGCTTTTTCACCCGGCTCTACAACACAAAGGATATTTTTAAACCTGTTCATTTCATTCTCCTCCGCCACGATTTGTGAGGTTTACACTAAACATGCGAGCCACACGCTGTTCCACTGCTTCTATTTCAGCTTTAAAATTTGCCTGTGCATCAAGCACATGTACTTTCAGAATATTCTGGTTTAATTCAGCAGTTAAGGTACCGGGGAGTAAACTAATTGTGTTAATCAGAAAAACCTGAGGTAATCCTGGCGACAATCGTAACGGGTACTCAACCAGATCTGGCGCAATAGGTATAGCAGGATGAAATGCTCGCTTAGCCACATCAAAACCACCAGTCACAGAGCGAAAAATAAAATAAGGTACAAACCTGACAACCTCATACCAGACCAATTTCACCGGTGGGATCAGGGCAACACTTGTCAATGTAGCCAGAATAACCGCTGGTATACCAATCCACCAGGAATTCACGGCACCATCGGTTAGTATCCACCAGATGAAGGAAAACAAAAGGAAACGAGATGTCATTGTTGGCAAACTAAACCTGGAGACGGGTTTCATGATGGATTCCCTTAAAAAAGCCAGATGGTACTTTTCTAAACATACCACATGATTAAAACAAACCGAAGACAAAAAACAATTGGCAAATCAACCAGATAAACAGGGGTAAATTGCTATTACCACGTTCATTGATTTAGCAAAATATAAATTGTACCTATCTTCAAACCATAGGCACTCCTGTTCTTAGTCACGAGGTAATATTTAGTATTAAGGATTAATTAACAAGATTTGCTAACCCAATAAGTTTTTTGACTGTACAATTAACACAGGGAGTCATCTCCAAAACAAATGCCATTGGTTCATGCCGACGTACCACGCATCACTCCTGACAGAAAAGGAAACTTATTTTGAACACAGCCCAAATACCATCCTACTGGTGGGGAAAATTTAACTTTGATATGGCACAGATCCGCCAATGGCGCATTGGCGCACTGACACTTAATGTCCAGTGCTTACAACATGAATGGCAGGTTGCTTACGAACAGGATCGTGACTTTGATGAAAATAATGTTTCATATGAAATAAACGAAATTGATGTATTTTCAGAAACCCTGAAGAATACTGCCCGTTACATCTTTCGAGAAACAAGTGGTCTGTTAACTGTGACACCATTATTGGCAGATCGGCCTGTCATCTCCCGTCCGAATACCACCTTTAATCTGACCCCGGGAGAAGAGGTTAAGCTATACGTCAGTACTCCTTTATGGCTAAGATTAGGCGTAGACAACACTGAGGAAAAATTAGCTGAAATTGCAATTCAGCGACCATCCGATACCTGGTTCGGCCCATCAACTCTCGAAGGTGAGCTTTGCTATGCCTCCACCACCCACTGTCGTCTTAATCTTGAAGAAATGCCACACAGACCTCATCGTGCCATTACTCCTGTGATTATTCAGAATCAGGCCAATACCATGCTCGCGGTAGATCGATTAAATGTACCCACTCCACTACTCTCACTTTATGCTTCATCCAATGGTCACCTGTGGACACCGACAATCTCATTGGTGCGAGAAAAAGATGGTGATATGGCCGGACTGAAAATAGACACCTCGGCACCCATTGAAGCACACGGTGGCATTCAACTGAGCCAACCTCGACAAACAGGTAAAACGGATATATTAATTCGAGCATTTAATGCGGTCTTCACATAACGTCCCAACCGGAGATAATAATGAACGAATATTGGACTGATATTGTCAACTTTGTTAGCGGCGAAAAAATACTGAGTATTATTTATGCCCTTATCCTGCTTGTTGCAGGGTTGATTATCGCCAGGCTGGTGAGTTCGTCTATCCAAAAAGTGGTTGAAAAGAAAGCTGACAAACATCGTGTTATGCTATTCAAACGAGGTAGCTATTACTTAATTCTCATTCTGTTTGTCATTTCTGCACTTGATGAGCTCGGATTAAATATCAGTGTACTACTGGGTGCTGCCGGGATTTTTACGGTTGCCATCGGCTTTGCATCACAAACATCAGCTTCTAACCTTATTAGTGGTCTGTTTCTAGTTGCAGAACGACCTTTTAGCGTAGGGGATGTTATTCGTGTCGGCACCACCACAGGGGAAGTGCTTTCTATTGACCTGCTTTCTGTCAAACTACGGACGTTTGATAATTTGTTTGTACGCATTCCCAATGAGTCACTTATAAAATCAGAAGTAACCACCCTTACCCGCTTCCCAATTCGTCGCCTTGATGTGCAAGTTGGGGTTGCTTATAAGGAAGATTTGAAAAAGGTACGGGAGCTACTGGATACCATTGCTGATAAGAACCCCTTATCTCTGGAAGAACCCAAGCCACTTTATATTTTTCAGGGCTTTGGTGAGTCTTCCCTGGATATCCAGTATTCTGTCTGGGCCAAAAGGGAACATTTTCTTGAGCTAAAAAACAGCATCCATGAAGAAATTAAAAATGCCTTTGATGAACACAATATTGAAATTCCTTTCCCTCATCGAAGTATTTATACTGGTAGCGTTACTGAACCATTCCCATTAAAACAGGTCGAAAACAACGAATCAGGTAAGAACTGATTTATTACTATTAAGGAACTTGGATGTGCAAGGCGCCGCAATGGCTGCTGGTTCTGGTAGCCTTCTTTATTTCTGATGCGCTTTTTGCGCAAGCCAATATTACTATTGATATTCGTGGCGTAAATAGTCAACTAGAAGCGAATGTTCGCCAGTTCCTAAGTATTGAACAACATAAAAATCATCCTCTTCTGAGCGAAGGCCGCCTGCGCCGCTTGCACACCAAAGCGCCACAGGAAATAGCCCAGGCTTTGCAACCCTATGGTTATTACCGAGCCAATATTAAAACCGAGTTAACCCACACCCCCCCTGAACAGTGGCAGGCAACTTATACTATTGATCCTGGCCCACCTTTACTTATTAGTGAGTTCAAACTTGTACTGAGTGAAACACTTAAAACAGATTCTGAGTTTCAGGATCTGGTTCAGAATCTTAATTTAGGTAAAGGCGAGGTCTTCAGCCATGTTGAATACGAAAGTATCAAGACCAGCCTGACTCGACTTGCGGCAGAGCATGGCTATTTCAATGCCCACTTTATCGAACATCGCGTTGAAATTGATCTTGAAGTTTATGAAGCCCGTGTTCACCTGCACTATGATGGTGGCCATCGTTATCTTTTTGGTGATGTACACCTGCAACAAAATGTACTTGAGCCAGCGTTGTTACAAAAATATATCCCTTTCGAACAAGGTGATCCCTATACACTCAGTGCACTTATTGATCTGCAACAAGCACTCAATGACAGTGACTATTTCCGTACAGTCGAGGTTTCTCCCGATCAAGCTCGATCTGAAACTAAAGATGTTCCTGTCAATATTACCCTCACTCCTCGCAAACCTCATCGCTACACCATGGGTCTCGGTTATGGCACCGACACTGGTGCCCGAGCCAGGTTTGGCTGGGAAATGCCGCGATTAAATCCGGCAGGTCACCGTATTAATACCGAAGCCAGGGTTTCTGAAATTGGTTACAGCCTAGGTGCTCAATATCGTGTCCCCGTTCTAAATCCACGTACTGACCAAATGGTATACAGTGCAGGCATTGTTAAGGAAACAACCGATACCAGTGACAGCATTCTACGCACAATTGGGGCCAGTCTTAACCGCAGTCGAGGTCTCTGGCGTGAATCCATTGCTATTAACTACCAGCAGGAAGAGTATACCATCGCCGATGACCACGGTGACTCAACACTGCTTATGCCAGGCATAAGCTGGCGTCGTATCTGGGGTGAGGGCTTTATCTATACCATTGACGGCCTGCGCTTTGATATTAATCTTCGTGGTGCCAGTGAAAAACTGATATCCGATACCGATTTTTTTCAGGTTCAAAGCGGTATCAAAGCCATTACATCCATTAACCAGAAGAATCGTTTTATTGCTCGCGGGCGACTGGGTAGCACCTGGACCGATCGTTTTCATCAACTTCCTTCCTCGGTACGCTTTTTTGCTGGCGGTGCACAAAGTGTACGTGGCTATAGCTACCAGTCACTGGGGCCAGTCAATCAAAGTGGAGAGGTGATCGGTGGTAAGCACCTGATGATTGGCAGTCTCGAATACGAACACAGTCTCAATGGCAAATGGGGACTCGCCCTGTTCTATGATGCGGGCAATGCTATCGACAACCTCGAAGACAAACTGGAACGGGGCGCAGGAATGGGGATACGCTGGAAGTCCCCGATTGGAGCCGTGCGTATTGATCTGGCTTCTGCTGTAAGTCGTGATGGTAATCCATGGCGTATACACATCAATATAGGACCCGATCTATGAACTGGTCAGGTCTATTTAAGCGATCAGCTCTGGGCAGTTCCCTGATACTGATACTGGTCGCCTTCTTCCTTGTCTGGCTCACGGCAACTGAAAGTGGTCTACGCTGGAGTTACCAACTGGCCGGTCCTTATTTACCCGGCAACATTAATATCGACAAACTTGAAGGCCGACTAATCGGCCCGATCACCATCACAGGTATTCAGTTTCAACATAATGACATCCAGCTCAACGCTGAACAGCTAACACTGGACTGGCAGGCTTCCTCCCTGCTCACCAGTCAGATCGATATCCATCAGCTCCATGTCCAGTCCCTGAACATCACTCTGCCTCAGCCGACCAGAACTGAGCAGCCTTTTAAGCTGCCAGAGATCCACCTACCCTGGAGATTAAAACTAAATGGTGTATTGATTAACAATACAAACATTCATCAGGCTGAGCAAACTTTCAAAGTTAATCAGATTAAACTTGATGCCAGTACACTGTTCAGTCAGATCGACATTGCGCAACTTTATGTGGTCATGGATGGCTTTGAGATAAATCTTAATGGAAAACTCAACCCCACAAATAACTATCAACACAAACTGGATGTCCAGTGGCGAGCCGAATTCCCTTCCCAGCCCACCGTTGAAGGCAAAGGGCACATTAAGGGCAATCTTGCTGCAACCCACATTCAACAACAGATCAGTGGCCCGGCCAAACTAATCCTGAACGCCGATCTGCGCAACCTGCTGCAACAGTTACAGTGGCAGGCACAGCTAAGCATCAGTGACTTCAATGCGTCACATCTGGATGCCAGCTGGCCTGCCATTAGCGGTACACTTCAGATACAGGCACAGGGTGATCTTACTACCGCGACAGTTTCAGGTAAGGCAGATGGGCATTATCCTGAACAGGGTCCTTTCGATGCGCAATTCAAACTTCAACGTTTGAGTAACAATAGCATGCAGATAGAACAACTTATCCTGAATTCGTCAGTCAGTCAGACACACATCAATGCTCAGGGTATGTGGATACCTGGAGAGAATGATGGTTCGATAGACCTGTGTTTAGACTGGCAAAATCTGCGATGGCCATTGCAAAATCCCACCTGGTTTAATAGTGAAAAAGGTAATGGTTATATTCAGGGTAATGTCAACAACTACCACTTGAATCTGACCACCTCACGCCCCTGGCCACAGGCCCCTCCTTCTACCTGGCAGGCTCGTGCAGACGGCAATCTCAACGGTCTGAATTTTCACCAGCTGCGCATCATCACTCTTGATGGTGAAGCTAATATACAGGGGAAGCTGAACTGGTCACCCACATTAACCTGGCAGGCTAAGGCCACCACCTCAAATATTAACCCCGGTAAATTGTGGCCAAACTGGTCTGGACAGCTTAATGCCAATCTCACCAGCACGGGTCAATATAACAATGGCCAGTGGGTCACAGACACTAATATTAAGCAGTTAACCGGCAAGCTACGCGACTACCCTGTTTCACTTAAAACGCATCTGGACTGGAACAGAGATACACTTAATATTCACAACTTTGATTTTTATTCTGCTACGTCCCATATCAGTACCAGGGGACGCATTGGACCAACACTGAAGCTGGACTGGCTTATCAACACCACCGACCTGGCCGAACTTTATCCACAAGCCGAGGGCCAGCTCCAGGCTCAGGGGCAATTCACTGGATCACAAACAGCACCTCAGGTGCATGCCTTAATTAACGGCAAGGTATTACGCCTGTCTGGTTACGAAATTGGCCGTATTGATGCCAGTGTTGGTGTCGATATTTTCAGGTGGCAAAACATTGATATCAAACTTGATGCAGAAAATCTCAGGTTCAATGATTATATTCTCCAGTCGCTAAAACTTGATGCTGACACACAATCCCTGCGGCTAAATGCGGTCTCTGAAAAAGCGACTGCTCTGATTGAGCTCAAAGGCAAAGCTAGCTCAGAGGGGTGGCAGGGGGAAATTCAGAAAGCTGACATTCTGAGTACTGAATTTTCGGACTGGAAACTCAACGCCCCCGCAAGTCTGACGATAGTCAGAAATACTATTCTACTTGAAACGCTATGCTGGAAAAATCAGGCTTCACGACTATGCACCGATCTAAAATATAAGAACAGGACATGGCAGGCTTCGCTCGAAACACAGCAGCTACCTCTTTTCATTTTCAATCCCTTGCTACCACCTGATCTGAAACTTGAAGGTACTGCAGATGCAGTAGCCGAATTACAGTTTGACACCTCCGATAAAATTCAGGGCCAGCTCAACATAAGCTTACCTGCTGGAATTATTAGCTATCCATTAATTGAAGGTAATCGTGATCGTTGGGAATATCGTAATGCTAAAATTAGTGCCACACTGAATCAACAGGGTCTGGAAGCAACTTCTGAGATCAACATGGACAATGGTGATCGTTTGAATGGAAAATTAGTATTACCCAATATAAATCCGCTTAACATAAACAGACACACCCAGACTCTGCAGGCCAATGCTCAACTCAAGCTACATAACCTCGGTATAATCGAAGCATTGTTACCCGAAGTGCAGGATCTTAAGGGCGAAGTAGAAGTCCATCTTTCTGCGATTGGAACACTTGATCAACCTCAGATCACTACAAACGCCCATTTACGTAATGGATCTTTACGTATACCAAGGTTGGGCCTGATGATTGACCGACTTGGTCTAAATGCACAAAGTAACCGTACTGGAACACTTGGCTTTCGACTTGATGCTCATTCAGGTGAAGGTTATATCAATATCAATGGAACTACCCAACTGAACAGAAATACGGGCTGGCCGACTGCGCTCATAATAAAAGGTGAAAACTTTGACGTGGCGCGAATTCCTGAAGCACGCGTGCAAATTTCACCGGATCTAACAATCAAACTGACACAACGTAAAATTGATGTTAACGGAAAAATTGACATTCCCTATGCCAGATTACATCCAAAAGACATAACCACCGCTGCACGGGTATCAGATGATGCGATTATTCTGGGGAGCAAACAACCCATCGAGGAAAAGTGGAAAATTCACAGTAATATACGGTTAACACTGGGTGAACGGGTAAGTTATTCTGGATTTGGGTTTGATGGGCGCTTTACTGGTAGCCTGTTAGTAGAAGATGAACCCGGCCAGCCTACCCGAGCTACGGGTGAAATCAACATCACTGAAGGCCGCTATAATGCATATGGTCAGCGCTTGAATGTTGAGCACGGCCGTTTGCTATACACTCGTGGACCACTCACCAACCCAGGTCTGGATCTACGCGCCGTGCGTCATATCGGTAATATCACTACTGGCCTTAAAGTCAGGGGTAATCTCAAACAACCTCAGGTGGAACTATTTTCGATCCCGGCCATGGGGCAAACCGATATCCTTTCTTACATAATATTGGGACGACCTATCGAAAATGCATCAAATAAAGAAGGATCCATGATGGCCAAAGCGGCGCTGGCATTGAGCCTGAGTGGTGGCGATAGCCTGGCACGGAAACTGGGAGATCGTTTCGGGCTGGATGAAATGCGTATCGAAAGCAGTGATAGTGGTGATCAGGCTTCATTAGCTATGGGACGTTACCTGTCCCCAAAACTTTACATCAGTTATGGGGTTGGCCTGATTGAATCGTTCAATACACTAAATGTTCGTTATCAAATATCTGATAAATGGCAACTTAAGGGAGTTAGTGGTGAGCATCAAGGTGCGGATTTGCTCTACACAATAGAACGCTAAGACATACACATATCAATAAAATAACAAACTGGAATAGAATGCTCCAGTATAATAGCAACCTAGTCCTGAATTGTTCCTGTTTACATATAAATGCATAATTTATAATATATCTAGTGCATAAAACTTAGTAGCATAGAATTGATTTGCGTTCACTTGCTTGTTCATATACATAGCTGACAGATTACAATCTTTTGATAGAATTTAATATCTTTCCTGGTATGGTCTGAACTAATGAACTTACAAAAAACATTATTCAATAATCACGCACAGAAGATACATATCATTGTGGTAATACTACTCATAATGGGGACTATTAGCATTTTATTGCGGTGGGGATTAACTGGTGAAAATGGACTTCATCAGGAAGACAGTATATGGAACTTGACCATACAGACACAGTTTAATGCTACTGATAAAGCGGTGACAGTTGTCCATGCTTTACCAAAGGATACTCGGTATGCACGAGTTGTTGCTCAAAATGTATTTCACCCTGGACTCAAGATCAGGCGCGCAGAAACTAAAAATGTTTTAAACAGGGAGCTTGTTGCGAAGACCAACAAAAAAGGCACGGTTAAATTAATAACAGAGTTTATCATACAGGTTTCAAAAGATGCCTATAAGAAATCACCAGTAAAACCAGCCTCATTAACAATTGAAGATCGTGATAAATATTTACTACCCGAGGAAGAAACAGTTAATATCCAGATTCTGGCACTAATTGAAGAACTAACAAAAAATAGCGCTGATAAGCAACAACTACTCGACAATATATTTAACTATACACACAATAAACTTATCACCGATAAAAAACTAAAAAACGATACTCTACTCCACATTATTAAAACCAAACACACAACACCACGTGGTCGAGCACGATTATTGATAGCCCTCAGCAGAGCAGCCAAATATCCATCACGAATAGTTACCGGGTTTCGTCTTGAGGAATCGTCATATTCTCCGCCTCATTTCTGGGTCGAAATATATGATGAAGATAAGTGGATACCTTACGATCCGGAAAATGGATACAAAAATCAGCTTCCACCTAATTACATCCCGGTTAAACGGGGCGATGAAAACATTATCACGCTTTCAGAAACCGTAAAAACAAATATCACCTATAAAATCAAATATGACTATGAATATCGTGAGCAGTTGAGTTTGCATGATAAGAGCCTGTTTGATGTAATTGACTTAACACGATTACCCATATCCATGCAAAATACTCTTTTCATTCTTCTTTTATTTCCACTTGGAGCATTAATCAATACTTTCTTTAGACAGGTAATTGGCATTAGAACATATGGTGCATTCACACCATCATTGCTGGCCTTATCAGCAATATATTCTGACTGGATAACGGCTCTTGTACTAGCTGCTGTGGTAGGTTCCATAGCATTAACAGGACGATCCTTTATTCCAGGAAAACCAGAAAGAATGTCGCGATTAACTATGGTCATAACACTTGTAATATTTGGTATGATATTAAGTGTTTCGATTATGGAGTATTTTCAACTTCAAACAGAAGGCCAGATTGTTCTTGTACCTATGGTTATCATGACCATGCTGGTAGATAGATTCTACACCGTTCTAGATGAATCGGGCGCACACATTGCAATAACCCGATTGTATTGGACAATTACGGTAGCCGTGATATCTTTTTTCCTGTTTCAAATGGATTTCCTTGGCTATTTCCTGTTGAAATATCCTGAATTTCACCTGTTTACATTGTCTTCAGCTCTTTTACTTAGTGTTTATAAAGGGAAAAAACTAAGCAACCTCGAATTATTTAAGTGGATACGTGAATCTATTGTAAAAGACCCATCACAGGACCTGAAAAATAACAGTACAGCAGACAAAACATAACCAATGTTATATGCGTAACAGGCATCCTTATAAAAGGTAGTGTAATTATGTTGAGTTCAACAAACTTAAAACAATATTTTTTTCTAATTTTCTGCCTGTTGGTGGCGGTAGTACCGACGTCAATGGCGACACCTATAATAGGATGGGTAGAAAAAGTTAGCATTCATCCTGAAGGGGAAGAATTCAAAGCTCGAATTGACACTGGTGCAAAAACCTCATCAATTGATGCCAGCAACATCCAAATCAAACATAAAAATGGAAAGAAATATATTAATTTTTCAGTCAGAAGACGTGACGGTAAGCCAGTGATATTCGAAAGACTAATAATAAGAGAGACAAAAATTAAACGCGATTTTGGGAAAATACAAATCCGCCCAGTTATCAGGCTCGAAATATGTATCGGTAAAATTAAAAAAGAAGTCGAAGTAAACCTGACAGACAGGCATAAAAAAAACTATCCAGTCTTAATTGGGAGAAATTATTTGGCCGGTAATTACCTGGTTGACTCATCGAAGACAAAAACTACGTCACTGGCGTGTGATTAGATGTCACGCTCAATTATTCAAACACCAGAATAATACTTAAATTTCAAATAAATTATCCTTATAACCCCGGCCAGTTTTTATGTTGAATATTATTTTTTCCAGATTTCTTTACGTCATACATCAAATCATCCACCAGCTTTATCATGTCACGACTTGAACCCATAACTTTAGAAAAAGTAACCGAACCAATACTAAAAGTAACAGGCCACTTATTAACATTCATCAAATCTAGCAATTTACGCTGTAATTGATTTAATAACGGTACAGCATCCTCACCATTCAGGAAAGGAAATAATACAGCGAATTCATCCCCACCCAGCCGCGCTGAAATATCAGTGTCCCTAAGATTGTTTTTCAAATTCTCTGATACAGCAAGTAATAATTCATCGCCGGTGTCATGACCAAAAGTATCATTTACATATTTAAAATTATCCAGGTCTATATATGCAATAGTAAACGGCTTAGGATAACGACGAATCAAAGTACATTCATGTTCTAGCTGCTCATAGAAGTACCGTCGGTTGGCCAGTCCTGTTAAATGGTCGGTATCTGCCAAACTTTCTTCAAGGGCTAACTTCTTCCTTATTATCAACAATAACCATAAAATGATAAGAAAAAAAGCCAGTCTGACAGATGTATTCCAGGCAGGAATCAATAATGATGAATATTGGTTACCAGCAGCCAGATCGGCAGCTAACCAGACTCCAGCTGATATTATTGCAATAGAAAATCCAATAATTTTGCCTCCATACCAGGCAGCCAGCATTATTGGTATGGTATAAAAAACTGAAAATGATAGCTCGGGACCTATCAAATAATCCAGTATTCCTATTGCACATGTCGCCACAAACATAGTAAAAAAACAGGATATTGTTGTTTGCTTCGCAAGACGGCGGTGTATGTATTTTAACAAGCTCCAGATACCTTATAAATGCTATCTAACCCAGATTAAAGATTAGACTAATTTCACTGGAAAATTTACTAATTTAGGCTCAAACTATTATTAGTATATATTGGTTATTCCCAGGAAAAAGAGTCTTATATGGGCTATTTTGAAAAAACCTACCACCCACCAGGTACCCCACCGGGCACTCTTGTTGCGTATGGAGATGCCATATCTGACGGATTGTCAGTTAGACTCATTGATTACACGAGCAGCGAGTATAGTCACAAGATATTAGAACGTGCAGATGAGTGCTCAAACTATGTTACTAAAGATAGCGTAACGTGGATTCATTTGCAGGGACAGATCCAGGCTGACATGATTCTGGACATAGGCAATCAGTTTGGACTTCACCCACTTGCTATGGAGGACATTTTAAATACAGGACAACGTTCCAAGATTGAAGAATATGAGGAGCAATTATTCATTATTATGTCTGCTCCAGGTAATATCAATAATACAACATTGGAACAGATTTCATTATTTTTAGGAAAAAATTATATTATCAGTATTTGCACTGGTGATAGTGATCCATTTGAACCATTACGTAGTCGTTTACAGAAGAAAGTGGGTCGCATTAGACAGAAAAAAGCAGATTATCTTCTGTATTGTATACTTGACCTTGTGATTGATATGGGTTTCCCTCTGCTAGAAAGTTATGGGGAAGTTATAGAAGCAATTGAAGATGAGTTATTATCATCTAAAACAAAACAAATCACCTTAAAGAAGATCCATCACATCAGACGAGAACTCCTTTTGTTGCGGCGAAATCTTTGGCCACAACGAGACATTATAAATAGTCTACTGCGAGATGAAAATGAACTAATCAACGAGGGAACTCTACTTTACTTACGTGATTGTTATGATCATACGATTCAGATTATGGAACTCATTGAAACCTACCGTGATATGACAACAAATATGACGGACATATACCTTTCCTCGTCAAGCCATCGGCTGAATGAAGTCATGAGAATTCTTACAATAATTGCCACCATATTCATTCCATTAACATTTGTCGTTGGACTTTACGGAATGAATTTTAACCATCCAGAGAGTCCATGGGCAATGCCTGAGCTTCGGTGGTATTATGGATACCCTTTAATATGGGTTATTATGATATCTATAGTTATAGGTATGATAACTTATTTCAAAAAGAAACATTGGTTTTAAATATACCGACATACAATATGACAAACAATGAAATAATAACTATTGGTTGGCGGGAATGGTGTTCTTTACCCGAACTTGGCCTAAATAATATTAAGGCGAAGATCGATACTGGTGCTAGAACCTCCTGCCTACATGCCTTTTCAACTGAAGATTACATAAGAGATGGGCAAAAATGGGTACGCTTTGGAATGCACCCAAATCAGAAGGATACCAATACTGAAATTTATTGCGAAGCCAAAATAGTTGATGAACGCGATGTAACTGATTCCGGTGGGCACAAGGAAAAACGTTATGTAATTTCAACACAATTAGTTCTTGGTTCACAGCAATGGCCTATTGAGCTTACATTAACCAATCGTGATTCTATGACGTTTCGTATGCTACTTGGTCGAACCGCCATGAAAGAACGAGTTATTGTCAATCCAGACAAATCATTTATCCTTGGAAAGAAAACGGATAATAAAACAAATAAAGGTGTATAAATGAAAATTGCAATTTTATCTCGAAATAGAAAACTCTATTCTACCCGACGTCTTGTAGAGGCCTGTGAACAACGAGGCCATGAACCTTTCGTAGTCGATGTATTACG
>JAPHRJ010000121.1 GCA_026196045.1 Gammaproteobacteria bacterium | reverse complement strand
GCGCGGATAACATTTTTAAGTGTGCGTTGTTTAATCACAAGTCAAATTTCCTTACATTTAGCCCTAGTTTGAAATAGTGCAAAAACTGGGCCAGATTCTATCTAATATCAATCAGGGCACCTGTTACATTCCGTTCATGGCAGTGCCATAAACCCGCCATAATAGAATACTTTCACACTATACATCAACACATACTTCTGTAGCGTCTTGAAATCTAAAAACTTAACACTCCATCACAAATTTTTGACGTTTTATTAGTCTGCCTGGCGACGTAAAAATGCCGGAATGTCCAGATATTCCATATTGGAGTCACTGGATTCATTGTATTTCTCAGCGGCAACCTTGTTCCGGATCACAGTAGGACGGTCTAGCTGACCATAATCCACTTCACCGTTATTATCCTTATTAACGACCAGTTTTACTGAATCCTCTGCTGGTAGCTGTGCCTGTGCCAGACTACCTAAACCAGTGGCTACAACCGTAACACGCAGGTCACCACTTAAATTTGGATCGATTACAGTACCAACGACAACTGTCGCGTTCTCGGAGGCAAATTCCTTAACTGTGTTGCCAACTTCCTCAAACTCGCCAATAGCCATATCCAGACCAGCGGTTACATTTACCAGGATACCGCGAGCACCTGACAGATTTACATCTTCCAGAAGTGGACTTGCAATTGCGGCTTCTGCGGCCTCACGAGCTCGATTTTCACCACTCGCCTGACCATGTCCCATCATCGCCATGCCCATTTCTGACATCACTGTGCGAACATCTGCAAAGTCGACATTGATCAAACCTGGACGAGTAATCAGTTCTGCAATCCCTTGAACGGCACCCAGCAAAATATCATTTGCTGCTTTAAAGGCATCCAGCAAACTAATGCTCTTGCCCAAAACACTGAGCAGCTTTTCATTTGGAATGGTAATCAGTGAATCTACGTATTGCTTGAGCTCCTCGATCCCATCACTAGCTACATCCATGCGTTTTTTGCCTTCAAATGGGAAAGGTCGGGTCACTACGGCAACCGTTAAAATTCCCATTTCTTTTGCAACCTGAGCAACGACTGGCGCACCACCAGTACCCGTGCCCCCCCCCATACCGGCAGTAATGAAAACCATGTCGGCACCAGTTAATACTTCCTGGATGCGTTCGCGATCTTCCATTGCAGCCTGGCGGCCAACATCCGGATTTGCACCAGCACCCAGCCCCTTGGTGATATTACCGCCAAGCTGTAATACTGTTTTCGCCGTCGCGTTATGCAAGGCTTGCGAGTCAGTATTAGCACAGATGAAGTCGACCCCTTCAATACACGCCTGCACCATATGCTCGACAGCATTGCCACCGCCGCCACCAACACCAACTACCTTAATCACAGCACTCTGATTGTAGGTATCCATTAATTCAAACATATCTCACCCTCCTCACTAAAAAATCTGTAGTAATAAAAAAATTAAAATTAAAATTAAAAATTGCCCTGAAACCAGCTTTTCATTCTTAACAGCACCCCTTTTAAACCGCCTCCCATGCGTGCTTCAGACTCACGAATAGAACGATTGCGATAGCCAAACAAAAGTAAGCCCACACCGGTTGCATAAATTGGGTTACGTACAACATCAATTAAACCGGTCACATACTGGGGAAAAGCCTGGCGCACGGGCATATGGAAAATTTCTTCCGCCAGTTCAACCGCACCTTCCATTTTTGAACTACCACCTGTTAAGACAATTCCAGCTGCACATAAATCTTCAAAACCGCTACGACGTAATTCTGCCTGGATCAGGGTAAACAATTCTTCATAACGAGGTTCCACCACTTCTGCCAGCGTTTGTCTGGCTAAACGACGTGGAGGACGATCCCCTACACTGGGGACTTCAATCGTTTCTTCAACACTGGCCAACTGGGTTAGGGCACAGGCATATTTGATTTTTATTTCTTCGGCATACTGGGTTGGCGTCCGCAAAGCCACGGCAATATCATTGGTTAACTGATCACCGGCAATTGGAATCACCGCCGTATGACGAATGGCCCCTTCAGTAAACACGGCAATATCAGTTGTACCACCACCAATATCCACCAGGCACACACCCAACTCTTTTTCATCTTCGGTTAATACTGACTGGCTCGATGCCAGTTGTTCCAGAATAATGTCATCCACTTCCAGACCACAGCGACGTACACATTTAACGATATTCTGTGCCGCACTAACGGCTCCAGTCACCATATGAACTTTGGCTTCAAGACGTACCCCTGACATACCCACAGGCTCACGAATACTCTCCTGATCATCAATTATGAATTCCTGTGGCATGATGTGTAGAATTTTTTGATCCGCAGGTATTGCTACCGCACGTGCTGCATCAATGACTCGATCCACATCCGCAGGACTGACTTCTTTATCACGAATAGCAACAATGCCGTGTGAATTGAGACTACGAATATGACTACCTGCAATACCGGCATACACTGAATGAATCTGGCAACCTGCCATTAACTCGGCTTCTTCGACTGCACGTTGTATGGACTGCACCGTAGATTCAATATTTACGACTACGCCTTTTTTAAGGCCTCGTGATGGATGAGTCCCTAAACCAATCACTTCAATCTCATTGTCATCGGTCACTTCGCCGACAATAGCCACCACTTTGGATGTACCAACATCCAGTCCAACAAGCAGATTTTTTTCTATCTTTTTCGTCATGGATTTACACTCTCACCCGGGTGCTTGTTTGAACAATCATTATTATTTTGCTCCATCCTGTTTCTCACGCCATGTTACTGACATTCCGTTGCTATAACGCAGATCTACCTGTGCAATTTCATTAATACGACTTGCAAATAATTTAGGGTAGACCTTGATAAATCGTTGCAGCCGTTCCTGTTGTTGTGCCCTTCCTAATACCAGCTTGATACCGTTATCCAGATACAGGTTCAAGGCCCGGCGTTGATTGGCCTCAACCTGAACAATGCCAAGTTCTAATGGCTTTAATAAGGCTCTGGAATCCATATAGTAATCACTGATTTCAGCCTGCATATTTTCAGCACCACTAAAAACTGGAAGGCCTGCTGGATAGGTATGTTCCTCTGGATTAAACCACTCACCATTGTTATTGACCAAACCACCTGCTGACCAACGTGCCAACGCCTGTTGTTCAACAATATTAATTGAAAGACTATTTGGCCAGACACGGCGCACTGAGGCCTGGTCAACCCAGGCAAGTGCTTCAACCTGTTTGCGAACAGCCTGTACATCCAGACTGAAAAAGCCCTGATTCTTTATTTCTGTCACGGCTTTACTCAACATACCTTCTTCGATATGTACAAACGCACCCTGCACACGAACATGTTTAATTGGCAATGTCGCTGGATTTGTCAGAATCATACTTATCCAGATCATTAATGCCAGAACACACAGAAGTAATAATACTGTTACCAGACGTTTAACTTTAAAACGCGGAACAGTGTGGTTGTGATGTGATTGATAGACAGCCTGATTAGCTCGCATGTCCCACCTCACTATGATTGTGATCTACGTCTTCCAGTGTTTGTGCCAGAATCTGACAGACCAGTTCATCAAAACTAAAACCTGCAGCCCTGGCCGCCATTGGAACCAGGCTATGACTGGTCATACCGGGTACCGTATTGATTTCAATCACCCAGGGCGTACCATCACTCGAGTTCATGATATCGATACGTCCCCAGCCTTTAGCTCCAACGGCCTGAAAAGCGGATAATGCCAAACGTTGCATCCCTGCTTCTTCTTCTGCACTAAGACCACAGGGACATAAATAACGAGTTTCATCAGACTGGTACTTGGCCTGGTAATCATAAAAGTCATTACTGGTTTCCAGACGAATCACAGGTAAAGCCTGATCACCTATAATAGCTACTGTATATTCCGCACCATCTATCCACTGTTCTGCAATCACATCACCTTTATATTGTGCCGCGTCCTGCCAGGCTTTTTGTAAATCTGTACTTTGTTCAACTTTACTGATACCAATACTGGAACCTTCCAGTGCTGGCTTCACTATCATGGGTAAACCTAAGCTGGCACTAACAAACTCCATATCCATGTTTTCATTCAAAACAATGTATGCGGGTGTCGGAATACCGGCACCTTCCAGTAACTGTTTGCAACGTAATTTATCCATCGCAACGGCTGATGCCAGTACACCACTGCCAGTATATGGAATACCCAATACTTCAAGCGCGCCCTGAATGACTCCGTCCTCACCACCCGGGCCGTGCATGACAATAAAGGCACGATCAAAATTTCCACGACGCAAGGTTTCTAAAACAGTCGATTTTCTGGCGTCAACACCATAGGCATCTATACCGCAATGTTTCAAAGCATCCAGTACAGCCTGTCCACTTTGTAGTGATACTGCACGCTCAGCTGACCAGCCGCCCATTAATACAGCCACTTTGCCAAATTGTTTTGTGTTGAACTGATTATTTGAGTTCATCAGGCTCTCCAACAATTCTGACTTCCCGAATAAGATCTATGTTGTATTCCTGTTTTACGCGCATCAGGACTTTTTCAATCAGTGTTTCAACATCATTTGCCGTTGCTGTTCCAGTATTAATAATAAAATTTGCATGTTTTTCTGAAACACAAGCTCCACCAACACACATATTTTTGAGCCCGGCATTTTCAATCAGACGTGCCGCATAATCACCTGTTGGATTCCGAAAAACTGAACCCGCATTTGGCCACTGAGTTGGTTGTGTTGCACTGCGTTGAGCAAGATGTGCTTTGATCTGAGCCTGACTTTCATCTGCATCACCTTTTGTTAATTTTAATATCGCACTAACAAACCACTCTTCCTGTTGCTTATCTTGCTTACCTTTCACGCTACGATAAGCCACTTCAAATTCATCTATAGTCCGGTTATGCAATTGACCATTACGATCAACCATTTGTACTGACTCAACAATATCCCAGATTTCGCCACCACCCTGTCCGCAACGTGCACCTGCATTCATGGCCAGTGCACCACCAACAGTACCTGGAATCCCACAGAGAAATTCCACACCACGCAAGCCACGCCTGGCACATTGGCGCGCCAGTTGAGGCGATGCCAATCCGGCTTCAACATAAACCTTTTCATCTGACAGAAAATCAATATTATTCATCACACCACTGGTGCAGATCACCGTACCACGTAGGCCACCATCACGAACAAGCAGGTTGCTTCCCAGCCCAACAAAGAACAAAGGTTCATTGTTATCAAGGCCTTTAATAAAATCAGCCAGGTCATTAATATCAGCAGGACGATAAAACTGTTCGGCACAACCACCCACACGCCATGAAGTATGCCTGGCCATGGGTTCCCTCTGGCGCAATTCACCGTGTAGTTGATTAGAGCTGTCAGCATTCATTACCTGCATAACCTCAAACTGTTCCTTCCTGTAACTGTTCACTCAATTTATTTGCCGCTGCACCGATATTTCCGGCACCCAGTGTCAGCAAGATGTCACCATCGTTTAACACTCCTTTTAAGGTGTCCGCCAGTTCTTCAATTTGTTCAACAAAGATAGGTTCAACCTGTCCACGCATACGGATGGCACGAGCCAGGCTGCGACCATCGGCATTGGCGATCGGCGTTTCACCGGCTGGATAGACCTCAAGTAAAATCAGTGCATCCACGTCAGATAACACCATGGTGAAATCTTCAAACAAATCACGAGTACGGGTATAACGATGAGGTTGAAATGCCAGTACCAGACGTTTTTCTGGCCAGCCATCTCGGATTGCTTCAATAGTTGCGGCCACTTCACGAGGATGATGTCCATAATCATCAACATGTAATACCTTGTTGCCATTGATGTTGTATTCACCATTGATCTGAAAACGCCGCCCAATCCCGGCAAATTGTTCCAGTGCGCGCTTCACAGCCTCGTCAGCAATTCCGATCTCATGAGCTACCGCAATAGCAGCCATAGCATTCTGTACGTTATGACGACCTGGCATGTTCAGGGTGATATCCAGCCAGTCTTTTTTATCCTGACGTGATACCTTGAAGTGAGTGGTATGACCTTCTTGAGTAATATTACTTGCATAAATATCAGCGTCACTATCCAGGCCATAACTTAATACGGGACGAATGATCTCTGGCAACAGGTTTTTCACTTCTGGATCATCAATACATAAAACAGCCAAACCATAAAAAGGCAGATGATGTAAAAATTCGAGGAAAGTTTGACGTAAGTTGTCAAAGTCTCCGCCATAGGTTTCCATATGATCAGCATCAATATTAGTCACAATGGCCATCATGGGTTGCAAGTGCATGAATGAAGCATCACTTTCATCTGCTTCGGCAACTAAATAACGGCCTGCACCTAAACGTGCATTGGTACCTGCACTATTTAGTCGACCACCAATAACAAAAGTTGGATCCACGCCACCTTCTGCCAGGACACTGGCAATCAAACTGGTTGTTGTGGTTTTACCATGGGTTCCTGCGACAGCAATACCAAAACGGAATCGCATTAATTCAGCCAGCATTTCAGCTCGTGGTACTACTGGTATACGTAATTCGTGTGCAGCTACAACTTCAGGGTTTTCTGATTTTACTGCACTGGAAGTGACAACCACATCACTATCTTTTACATAAGCCGCATCATGACCAAAATTGATAATGGCTCCCAGTTCATTCAGGTGTTTGGTAACTGGATTTTCCTGCAAATCCGAACCACTCACTGCATAGCCCAGATTAAGTAACACTTCTGCAATACCACTCATACCAACACCACCGATACCGACGAAATGGATACGCTTGATACGACCCATTCCCGGTTCACCAGTAGCATTAGTTAGATCCGTTGCACGACATCCATAATCAACCATGGGCGGCCTCCAGACATCGTTGAGCAACAATAGAAGTTGATTCAGGCACGGCGGCTGCATGTGCTGATTGAGCCATCGCTAATAATCCATCTCGACCTTTGTCTAACAGCTCTATTAACGACAGCTGTAAACTTTCCACGGTCATAGTGGATTGCGGTAACAGTTTTGCAGCACCAACATTAACCAGATAATTCGCATTAGCGGTTTGGTGATCATCAACGGCATAGGGATATGGTACAAGAATTGAACCCAGACCAGCCGCAGCAACTTCAGACACGGTAAGCGCTCCAGCACGACAAATTACCAGGTCTGCCCAACTATAGGCTGCTGCCATATCATCAATGAATTCATCAATATGCGCCTGTATACCGGCTTTTTCATAATCTACTTTGGTTTGAGTTTGTTTATTCGCCCCGGTTTGATGCCATACATCAGGCCGCTGCGCTTCAGGTATTTGTTTCAATGCATAGGGCAATATTTCATTTAATGCCTGTGCACCTAAACTACCACCAATGACCAATAATCTTAATGGACCATTATGCTCTGCAAAACGCTTTTCAGGTGCTTTCATATTTATGATCGCATCGCGCACAGGATTACCTGTGATTTCAACCTTTGTAGAAGAACGAAATGCTCCCGGAAAGGCCGACATCACTTTATTCGCAATACGGCTTAGTAAACGGTTAGTTAACCCAGCAATGGCATTCTGTTCCTGAATTAGAAGTGGTTGATCAAGCAACCAGGCTGCCAGTCCACCTGGCCCAGTAACAAAACCACCCATGCCCAGTACGGCCTGTGGACGTAAACGTCGACATACCTGTAAGGATTGAAATAAAGCCAGACTTAATTTATAGGGTGCCAGTAACCAGCTCAGAATACCTTTACCGCGCAAGCCATTAACCGAAATATATTCCATATCAAATCCGGCGGCTGGAACTAAACGTGACTCAAGACCACGGTGGGTTCCCATCCAGCTCACTTTCACACCTTGCTGGCGTAAATGCTCTGCAACGGCCAAAGCTGGAAAAACATGGCCACCGGTACCACCGGCCATGATCAAAATACGAGTGGGCATTACTGTTACCATTTAGCCCTCCCTGTATTCTTTTCTTTTCGTTTATGCTGGCTACTACTTTTTCGCCGTGTTGCTGCCAGACCTGCATCGCGAGTTTCAAGCTCTACGCGCATTAACAAAGCCATAGCAATACACATCACCATCATGCTACTTCCGCCATAACTCATTAAAGGCAGCGTAAGACCTTTAGTTGGTAGTACGCCCATATTCACACCGATATTAATAAAAGCCTGCAGACCAATCCAGATACCAATGCCATAGGCCACATAAGCGGCAAATACTTTATCCTGCTGCTGTGCGCGTTGACCCAGTTTTAAAGCACGCAAAATGATCAACAGAAACAAACCAATCACAACAACCACACCGAATAAACCCAGCTCTTCTGCCATCACGGCAAAAACAAAGTCAGTGTGAGCTTCGGGCAAATAAAACAGTTTTTGCACACTAGCACCCAGACCAACACCAAACCATTCACCGCGACCAAATGCAATCAGTGCCTGAGTTAACTGGAAACCACTATTAAAGGGATCAGCCCAGGGATCTAGAAAGGTAGTTAATCGCGCCATACGATATGGTGCTGCCACAGCTAATAAACCCAGTAAAGACACAACAGAAGTTCCCAACAATAAAAACTGGAAAAGTCTCGCTCCACCTAACCACATCATTCCCATTGCCGTTACCATCATCACGCCTACCGCACCAAAGTCTGGTTCAAGCAGTAATAGAAATGACAATACGGTTAACAAACCCAGTGGTCTTAAAAATCCACCGGTATCATTTCTAACAGCTTCATTATGTCTAACCAGATAACCTGCTAGATAAATAACAACAAAAAGTTTCACTAACTCTGAAACTTGCAAATTAAAAGGGCCGAGCGCCAACCAGCGCAAGCTCCCATTCACTTCTTTACCAAGTCCCGGAATAAACAACAGCAACAATAAAAAAATACCGCTGATAATAAGATATGGACCAACTTTCTCCCACAGCGTTAAAGGAACTCTTAAAAGCAACATCGCAAGAGATACACCCAACACAATATAGATAGTCTGGCGTATCAGAAAATAGAACGGCTCATTCATTTGCTGTTGAGCTATTGAAATCGAAGCTGAAGCAACCATAATGAGGCCAAGCAATAGCAATGTAATCACAGGCAATAGTAACCACGGATCAACAGATAATGCCTGT
>JAPHRJ010000036.1 GCA_026196045.1 Gammaproteobacteria bacterium | reverse complement strand
CAGGATGCTGAAAACTATGGTTATGCCCTGAGCCTGATCGCAAGCAAGGAATATACAAAAGCTCGACAAATCATCCAGGCTTTATTAAAAAAAGAGCCTCAGCGTATCGCCTATCTGCTGGCTCATGCTGATCTGGAAACACAGGCCAAACGTTACAAAGTAGCTTTGGGAATATATAAAAAGTCGTTAGAGATCTATCCGGGCAACCAACCTTTAGGAAAGCACTATGCCGAAGCGCTATTGTTATCCCAGGATTTCAAGGCCGCACAACAACTCATCCGCGATTACCTGCGACTGTATCCTGAAGATCCGGCGCTGTATAAGCTTCTTTCTCAGGTTGAAAACAAACTGGGAAATGAAGCCGATTCACAGGCAGCAATGGGGGAATATTATTATCAGATGGGGCAACAACATCAGGCTATTACCCTTTTGTCTCAGGCCCTGAAAACCAGGGGATTGAGTTTTTATGACAGTAGCCGGCTTGAAGCACGAATTACACAAATAAAAAGTGAATTAAGCTTGCTGAAAGAAATATTAAAAAAATAAAATCTGTCAGGGTAGATTGAGTTATGGTGTATTGAGTTTTTCTACCCAGCTGATACTTGTAGTTTCAATCGTGTTTAGAATCGCATTGGGATAAAAACCCAGTACCAGCACGAGTAAGGCAAACACTCCAATAATCATCAGTTCTCTGCGTTTTAAATCCAGAGCCTCTTTAACAACATTCTGTTTCAATGGTCCCCAGAACGTCTTGCGATATAGATTCAGGAAATACCCCGCATCCAGCACAATACCAAACAGTGCAACCAGTCCAGCACCGGTATAGGTTTTTAATACGCCAATAATCAATAATAACTCAGCGGGAAATCCACTTGTCCCCGGTAACCCCATTCCGGCCAGGCCTAAAAATAAAAAGAAGGCGGCTAACAGGGGCATACTACGTGCGGCCCCACCCAGGCTTATCACTTCGGTTGAACCCGTACGGTGATGCAACCAACCAGTTAATAAAAACAGCCCTCCAGCAATCACTGTAAAGTTTAATAACTGAAATAAGGCACCCTGAAAACCCTGCAAATTAAAAGAGGCAATCCCCATGACGACCAGACCAACATGGCTAATACTTAAATAAGCCAGCATACGGCGCAAATTAGTTTGACTGATCGCCAGCAAGGCGCCATATAAAATACCTACTGCACCCAGCCCCATGAGTAACCATTGAAACTCCAGTGCTGCATCTGGAGCCAGAGGCACAACAAAGCGCATCAAACCATACACACCCAGCTTTAAGCCTGTAATTAACGCGGCAATGGCCACAGGACCTTCCATAGCAATAGTCGGCAACCAGGTATGGAAAGGAAAGACGGGTGCTTTAACAGCAAAACCTAAAAGCAATAAAAAGAAGATCAGGGTTTGCATTTCAACCGGCAGTGCTTGTGCTAATAAGGTGGGGTAATCAAATACCAGACCTGACGGTAGTTCTGCAGCAGTAAGTCCCGCATGATTAAATGCCAGTAACAGGAAACCAAATAATAAAGGAACACCACCCGTTAACATCATCAAGGTATATTTCACCGCCGCATAACGACGATTAGGACCCAGTCCCCACAGGCTGATAAGGAAATAAATCGGCACCAGTGTCAGTTCCCAGAACATAAAGAACAACATGGTATCCAGTGCACAGAAAATACCCAGGGTGGCACTTTCCAGTAACAATAATAAAGAATAATACAGGCGTGGCAGAGTACGAACGCTGCGCCAGGTCCCCAGAATCACTCCAATAAATAACAATACCGTTAAGGGTAGAAATAGCACTGACATACCATCAACGCCGACATAATAATGAATATTTAATGTCGGTATCCAGTTGGCTTTTTCTACTAACTGAAAACCATCCTGTGAAGGATCAAAGCCCATCAGTATGAGCAGCGCCAGAATTAAGTCAATAATCGCGGTTACCAGCGCGATAATGCGAGCCTGTTTATCATCACGCACTAGCCAGATTAATGCTGCCCCAACAGGCAAACTCATGATCATCAAACTGATTAAAGGTAAACTCGTCACACTCATTCTTTAGTCTGTCCCATATTCAACAGGGTTTTAAATAACACAATTACAGGCATACTAATGGCCTTCATGACTCATACTTCCTGCTTCAGCGTCGACCGGGTGTTCAAACAGGGCTTCCAGATTAACAAAGGAGCCCTCAATCAATTCCAGCCAGGGCTCAGAATAAAAACCAGCCGTTAACAGCACCACAATCATCATCGCAATTAGAAGAAATTCCATTGCTGTTGTTGGTTCGACAGGCCGTTGTGTCACACCTTCTTTCAATGGTGCAAGAAAAGCGCGTTGGAATGCCCAAAGCAGGAATGCAGCAGCGGCAACGTTACCTAGTGCTGCGGCAATGGTAATCAATGCTCCAAACCGTTCAATCGCCGCTTCCATGATCAAATGGACTGCATCAAAACCCGGTGTTCCCGGCATACCAATAATAGATAAACCAGCAATCAGGAATGTCGCGCCAATTAACGGAATATGATCAAACAATCCTCCAAGACGGGATAATGACAGTGTTCGGGTACGACGAAAAACAAAACCACTCATAAATAACAAACCAGAGGTTGCCAGACCAAAGTTAACTGACAACATGACACTGCCCTGAAATGCAAAATGATTAAGACTGAACAAACCTATCATCAACACACTGGTATGACTAACAACAGCATAGGCCAGTAAACGACGCAGGTTATCCTGCATCAGTGCCAACAAGGCGGCATAGAAAATTCCGACTACCGCAAAAGTAACAACATACTCATGCCACTGCATAACGGCATCAGGAACTAATGGGAATACAAAACGTAACAGGCCATAGACGCCAACCTTCAAGCCCAGCATGAACACTCCGACAATCGCGACCGTGCCATGCTCTGCAATCACTGGTAGCCAACCATGCAAGGGAAATAAAGGAATGCGAATCGCCAGACCATAGAACAACAGGAAGAAAATAACCGACTGCACGGCACTCGGTATAGGTGCAGTCACCAGATCCTGTAAATTAAACGACCAGCTCCCCTGATTTAAATCCGCATAGTTCCAGCCTAGCATGACAAGTGCGATTAACAGCAATAACAGACCCGTGCCCATAAATTGCATATAGCGTTGCATGGCCAGATCTTCCCGAGGCGCATTGGCCCAGGTTTTTAACAGATAACCAATTAAAAACAGTTGTACACCTGAAAGCAACGTAAACCAGAGCAGGTCCTGAGTCACAAACATACTTTGTAACGTTGTTTGTACGGCAAAAATAATAGCCATTAAACGAGACAGGAACGCCAACTGACGTACGCCGGCATAAATCACAACCATTAATGTCAGTAACGAAGTGAGTAGAACAAACAGGACCGACATACCATCCACAGCCACATGATAAGCCAGAGGTGAAACCAGTACCCATTTCTCAGCTAACTGTAATACAGATTGAGTTTGATCAAAAATCCAGAAAAGATCGATAGCAACAGACAGCTCGATTACTGCAAGAGCCACAGCCATCGGATAAAGTATCTTGCTGTCTTTCAATAACAGGACAAGAATGGTCGCGACTAAAGGAACAAGCTGCAATATACCAAGAATTGGATAAGCAGACTGACTAGCCCATTGTATTTCATTAATTATCATGTCTACAGAATTACAACCAGCGTTGCCATAATTAATAACATCAGATATCGAGGCTGACTTAACAGCTCATCAACTTTCATAAACATCTTACCCACACGTTGCATCATGGTTTGTATACCCTGATCACCACCCGTTAGTAAAAGATGTTCTTCAAACCAGTAAAACAGTGAGGCGACCCATTGCATCATACGTCCAAGAGCACCACGACCGTGGCCAATATCGCCGGTATCTCCAATCACACGCCCACTTTTATCCAGTTGATACTCTTCCCATTGAGCCAGTGACGATACTGAATTTGCTGAGCCCGACAGTCCCACCATCCGAGTCACGACCTGGTCATCAAAGTACTGAAGATCACGAGACAGTGACTGTGTTGGTTTAACTAATAACCAGTCACCCAGATTTTCCAGCCAGAATCGTTGCAGGCTCGCAATATAAAGCCACCGCCACTGTTTAATAAAACTGGGTACTGGACGAATCTGACCACTCTTCAGGTGCATTAAAGAAGGAGCATTCAGGAACTGGAATACTCGCCAGATAATATGTGCATACATATACCAGCTCGCCAGCTCAAACCATCCTAATCCGCAAAAAACCAGCATCAGGCCAATCTGTGTAATTGTAGAAAAAATTAACGCACTCTTAAAATCAGTTTGTACCAGTTGCCCAAAGAAACCATAAATCATACTAAGCACACCGATAGCGCCCAGTATCCATAACATTTCTGGAACCTGTTCAAAAAGTGGCTGTAAACGAATAATAAGATAAACACCCGCATGAGCAGATAAGGCACCATAAAAGATGGCGCTTGATGGCGTCGGCCCTTCCAGTGCACGACTAATCCAGGGGCAAAATGGAAACTGTGCAGATTTAACGAGTGCAGCTAAAATGAAGCTGGCCGCAATCAGTCCAATTTTTAAATTATTCAGTTCAAGCTCATCCTGACCAATAGCATTCCAGCTGATATCACCAATCCAGAGATACGACAGGGCAATCGCCATAATAAATCCGGCATCACCAATACGATTGGTAATAAAAACTCGTGTAGCATTTTGTGTTGCCGTATCACGGTCAAAGGCATAGGCAATTAACAGATAGGAACTCAGACCGGCCAGTTCCCAACCTACAAAGGTCAAGGTTGCACTGCCTGCCAGCATAATGGTCAACATGGCACTCATATATAAACTCATGACCAGAAAGAAACGCTGGAAGCCGGCTTCTCGATGTAAATAATTAACGGCAAAACGCAGGCTTATCAGAGAAAGCACGGCGACAAGCGTAGCCATTGTCAGCCCAAGTCCATCAAGCATAAAACTAATGGGCAGTTTAAAATCACCGGAACTAAACCAGGTACCCAGTTCAACTAAACCAGGCGTCTGCCCGCTTAGCAATACAGAAACATCAATAACGAGTAAATAAATAACGACGAGCAACGCAGACCAAACAGCAATTCTAGCGGTTGATAGTTCCCCTTTTTCACCACGATTCCATCCACCAACATAACCAAGTGCAATCCAGAATGCCGCAAATAACGGTACAACTGGAATTAACCAGAACATAGAAAATAAAACAGATGATTGAACGTCAGGCACCCGCCACCTCCTGTTCAATTAATGCTGGCATTAATGGTTCAGAATGGCCTCGATACCAGTCGGGTGATTTTTTTACTGTAGTTAGTGTTTCCTGTTTACCATCCCATTTCACAAATCCCTGCTCTGGTTTAAATACCGTAATCTCACCCGTATCCGGATCAATAGCGCTTAACAATAACCAGCCATTACCAACTAGCTGTTGTAACGGTGGCTGGCGCATATAGATTTTTGTAAGGGTTTCAATTTTTGCTTCTACAAGAACCTGTAAACGCATGGCTTCATGAATTTCGATCATCTGTTTGGGTAAACCAGTACGTAAATCCGAACAGGTTCCATCCATCACACCTAATAGACCGGTAATATTATGAGTAACTTTAGTACCACAACCATATTCATCGTTATTCACAGTTGAGAAGTAATATTCTAAATTAATCCCGGCACCAACAGGGCCAGCCGCTAATAAAATAGCTTCAATAACCAGTCCTTCCTCATCCTGTGTTGGATCATAGGAAATAAGGAAAACTCGTCGATCAAAAAATGCGCCCTGACTAATTGAACGTCGACCAATGATGGCCGCGGCATTCGTGGCATGTCCCAACTCTGGACGTGCCTGACTAAAGTCCATAGACCGTCCCATCATGTGTTGTAAAGCCTGTTGTGGTCGAGGATTCTTTGGAGCAGAAGCAAGACGACGTGCACGTTCATGGGCCGAACCCAGTGTTGCGATATGCAAGTCCTGCTGTAATTTATTTAGACCTGCCTGCATCGAATCAGGAACATGATCCAGATCGTACCAGGTAATTTCTTCATCACAGGTATTATGTTCTGCACCAAGGAACCAGGTATCTTCTGGAATCGTGATCCCACGTTCTACCAGTAGCTTGCGAATTTCAGGACGATTAGCCATTGCCGCAAACACGCGGGCATTGGGTCCACCATGACGACCACTACAGGCACCACAGTCATAAGCCGCCATATGAGGATTGTTCTGGCTTCCCGAACCATGTCCCATCATCACGGCAAAAGGAGCAAACCCTTTTTTTAAACCAATGGTACGTAAAAAACCAAAAACCTTATCGGCCTGTTCCTGATCGGTAAATCCTTTGCGTGGATTTTCAATGGTTGCATCCACACCAACATCTTCTGCATTGAGTTTGATCTGAGTTGGCACCTGTAAATCAAAACGTTGGCGCAGGTAATTATTAAACTGCCCAATATAATATGGAGTAAACACTTTACCCAACATGGTCAACAAACTCAGTGGTGCTGATACAGCGATGACAATACTGCTGGTAATAATATTTCTTCGTGTGCTTTGAAAAATCAGGTCCTTAATTTTATTGCGCCACTGTCTGCGCTGCCGATGTTGTTTACCTTTATAAAGCGCATCATCCTGTACAACTTCATCAATATGATGCGCAGGTGTCACCACCACCGGACATAATGGCGTTATATGTTCATCATCCAGTCCCTGCCAGTTGATTGGCACGCCAAAAAAACCTGCTGCACCGAGTGTTTCAATATTGGGGTTATGTTCTTCAAGATGTCGACGCATGCCTTCTTCACGATCATCCATACAGAAAACAACCTGCGCATCCGGACGGTGTTCACGAGTTTTCCATCGACCACGACCACGATTATTGACTACCGCATTAAAAAGCTGTTCACGATAATGATGTTCGTAAGCCCGCAACCAGATAAAGCCCCGACGGTGTTTATCCATTGAACCAATCAACGAGATTGCATTATCAAGTGAATTTCTATCCAGCCCACTAACATCTTCTGCACAAAGCCCAAGATGCTGTGCCAGTCGGAACAATGGCCAGGTTGTTCTGTAAACAGAATAACCAAATGGCCTGTCAGCCGCAGGAGTCTGACGCCATGTCCAGATCATATGGGCCAGATGTAACCACTGT
>JAPHRJ010000031.1 GCA_026196045.1 Gammaproteobacteria bacterium | reverse complement strand
TTGATACCGGCCAGACGTTCGAAGCCTTCTACAAATTCAGCCATGATCTGGAAAATTTTCCAGGATTCACGGGTCAGGATTGAATCATTAATGTGGGCTAAACCGGGATGTTTGCTTTTGTCTTGCATTGAATTTTAGTTCTCTTTTTAAAGCAGTGGTATTTTAGTTCAGGCTGTTTTAGTAAAATGGTACTTTAATATTAGTTCCGGGTATTTATTCCTAAGTATATATTCCTGGCGACTATCTCTAGAATAATCCAAATGGCAGGAGATTGCTTGCCAGAATAATATGATATTCAGGAAATAATCAGATATTCACTATAAGTTTTATTGTTAATTGAACAGGTGATTTCAGAATTGGTCTGAGATTCAACAATCAGGTTTTATATGTCAAAAAAATCAAGCAAGCCCTTTATTCTGGTCGATGGTTCTTCCTATTTGTTCAGAGCCTACCATGCGATGCCCGGCCTGACGAATTCCGATGGTGAACATACCGGGACAATCTATGGCGTAGTGAATATGATCCGTCGTTTACTGGCGGACTATGACCCAGAACATATTGCAATTGTGTTTGATGCCAAGGGCAAAACATTCCGCAATGACCTGTATCCTGAATACAAGGCCAATCGTCCTCCCATGCCCGATGACCTGCGTGAACAGATTGAGCCAATACATAAAATTATAGAAGCCATGGGCTTGCCTTTGCTCTGTGTGGAAGGGGTAGAGGCCGATGATGTTATTGGCACACTTGCAGAACAGGCCGCTAAAGCAGGCATAGAGACGGTGATCTCGACCGGCGATAAGGACATGGCGCAACTGGTTAACAAGCATGTCAGCTTAATTAATACGATGACAGATAGTGTGAGCGATGTTGATGGAGTGGTGGAAAAGTTTGGAGTCGGACCTGAGTTGATTATTGATTATTTAGCTCTGGTCGGTGATACCGCAGATAACGTGCCTGGTGTTCCCAAAGTAGGACCGAAGACGGCAGCCAGGTGGTTAAACCAGTATGGTGATCTGGATGCCCTGGTTAATCGTGCTGATGAAGTAAAAGGTAAGGTGGGAGAGTACCTGCGCGATAGCCTGAAGCAGTTACCTCTGTCTCGTCAGTTGGTCACGATTAAATGCGATGTTGAGCTTGAACATTCTCCAGAAACACTTAATCGCAATAAGCCAGACATGGCTCAATTAAAGGAACTGTTCTCACGCTATGAATTTAAAACCTGGTTATCTGAAATACTGGACAGCACTTCCGGTGATCCTGTTGCATCGTCAGATGCTGAGAAAGCCGGTGAATATGAAACTATTTTTACTCAGAAAGCTCTGGATGCCTGGTTAGAGAAAATCAAAAAAGCGGATGTGTTTGCCTTTGATCTGGAAACCACCAGCCTGGATTATATGCAGGCCGAAATTGTCGGCCTGTCCTTTGCGGTAAAAAGTGGTGAAGCGGCTTATGTTCCTGTGGCGCATAGTTATATTGATGCACCAGCACAACTTGATCGTGATGATGTGCTAGCCCAGTTCAAACCATTGCTTGAGGATCCTGCTGTGGCCAAATTGGGCCAGAACCTTAAGTACGATATGAATGTGCTTGCGCGTTATAAGATTGTGATGCAGGGGATCAAGTTTGACACCATGCTGGAATCCTATGTCATCGATAGTACGGCCAGTCGCCACGATATGGATACGCTGGCATTGAAACATCTGGGTTATAAAACGATTCATTTCGAAGATGTAGCCGGCAAGGGTGCGAAGCAAATTACCTTTGATCAGGTGGCCATTGAAGAGGCGGCACCCTATGCCGCAGAAGATGCGGATATAACTTTGCGTTTGCATGAGTCATTATGGCCGCGCTTACAGGAAAGCGCCGCGCTTGAAAAAATATTTCATGAAATTGAAATGCCTTTAGTACCAGTCTTATCTCGCATAGAATGCAATGGCGTTAAACTGGATACGGACATGCTTGTAAAACAAAGTGGTGAGCTGGCTCAACGTTTACAGGAACTGGAACAGGAAACATATAATCTTGCCGGGGAAGAATTTAATCTGGCTTCACCCAAACAGTTACAGGTAATTTTATTTGATAAGTTAGGCTTGCCTGTTAAATCTAAAACACCCAAAGGACAACCCTCTACGGCTGAGTCTGTTTTGCAGGAACTGGCACATGATTATCCTTTACCTAAGCTGCTTCTTGAACATCGTTCTTTAAGCAAACTTAAATCAACCTATACAGACAAGTTACCCAGGCAGGTCGATAAAGATACCAGCCGTGTTCATACTTCTTATCATCAGGCAGTGGCCGCAACGGGTCGTTTATCTTCATCGGATCCTAACTTACAGAATATACCAGTGCGTACAGAAGAGGGTCGTCGTATTCGACAGGCTTTTATTGCCGAGAAGGGTTATCGCATGGTCGCGGCCGATTACTCACAAATTGAATTACGCATCATGGCGCACATCTCGGGTGATGAAGGTTTATTAAAAGCCTTTGCTGCTGGAGAAGATATTCATCAGGCAACAGCCGCTGAAGTATTTGGGGTAAACCTGGATGAGGTGACAAAAGATCAGCGTCGTTCAGCCAAAGCCATTAACTTTGGTTTGATCTATGGCATGTCCGCATTCGGTCTGGCCCGACAACTGGATATTGGTCGTGCTGAAGCGCAGACGTATGTTGATCTTTATTTTGACCGTTATCCCGGCGTGAAAAACTACATGGAAAAAACACGTGAACTGGCACATGAGCAGGGTTATGTCGAAACCGTGTTCGGACGGCGTTTATATTTACCCGAGATCAATTCACGTAATGGCATGCGTCGCCAGTATGCCGAGCGCACTGCGATTAACGCACCCATGCAGGGAACGGCAGCGGATATTATCAAGCGTGCCATGATAGAGCTGGATCGAATTCTACAGACCACAAAACTGGATGCCAGAATGATCATGCAGGTGCATGATGAACTGGTGTTTGAAGTAGAAGAAAGTCAGGTCGAAGCGGCGGTGGATATTATTAAAAACAGTATGGCCACGGCAGCTGAACTGGCCGTGCCCCTGGTGGTTGATGTGGGTATTGGTGATAACTGGGATGAATCCCATTAAGTAAAAATTATTATTATTTTCCTGAACTTTTTTTACAGGGCTGGGTCAGAGTTAGTGTGCAGTAGAGCATAGTTCCCGCAACCCTCCCTGGTGGGAATTTAAGCCCGGCTCCCCAAGTCGGGCAACTTATACCCCGGAAGCGCATTTATCCCCAATTGCTTCCGGGGTTTTTTTTGTCTTCAAAAAACCATTATTTCACCGGGTTTGCACTATTTAACATTTTCCAGGGTGCATTATGAGGTAAATGGTCTAATATAAAAGTGAAAGTTGAGTATTTTAGTCTTGTATTAAAGTGTTCTTCTTTTGAGTTGTAAGCATACCCTTTAAGACCCCTGGCAGATCCCATCCCCACATCCCTGAACTGCCGGGGGATTTTTTTGCCTGTGCGAAAGCTTCAAGATCCTGGGATCAACTCCAGATTCAGTCCATATCAAGCCAGCTTTTCAATTTTTCTCGTGCTTCTTCAACCCCCTGTTTTTTGAGGGAAGAAAAGAGCTGCAATGTGACTAATGGGTAATTGGCCAGCGTTTGTTTTACCTTGAGTAGAGTACTCTGCGCAGGGCCACGCTTGAGCTTGTCTGCTTTTGTTAGCAGAATGTGGACGTGCATTTCAGCATGATGACACCACTCCAGCATTTGCTGGTCAAAATCAGTGAGAGGATGGCGGACATCCATGAGTAAAATCAGACCACGAAGAGACTTCCTGGTTTGCAGGTATTCCGCCATGGCCTGGCCCCAGGTGAGTTTCATTTTTTCAGGGACTTTGGCATAACCGTATCCGGGCAGATCGACCAGGCGAGTTTCGTCATTCAGGCGGAAAAACACCAGGTGCTGAGTACGGCCGGGAGTCTTACTGGTGCGCGCTAAAGACTTACGGTTTGTGATAGTATTAAGAGCACTGGATTTTCCCGCATTTGAACGCCCAGCAAAAGCCACTTCACTACCCGTATCAGGCGGAGCTTGATGGGGTGCAGGGACACTGATTAGAAACTCGATATCATTAAAGGGATTATGCATAGCAACTCTCGGATTTTGCCGGGGATTGTAACAGAGATTTTGTCAGGAATTATGTCGGGCTTTAAGGATGTGCGTCATCGCCCGAAGTGAGATATACTCTTGCGCCGTGAGCATCTGCGCCGCATTTAGGGTGTAAGGCCATTTTATACAGGCACTGCCTGTGTGAGAATTCTATCAAGCGTTTGTCTGGATTATCAGGTTGCCACACATGCCCGTATCCAGGATTGACCGCAGAAAAATTGTATACGAATTAGATTGAATATTTTTAGGAGAAGTTGATGAATAAACTGGTTGTAACGTTAGCTGCCTCAGGGGCATTAATGGCCTCTGTATCGACGACTGCCCAGGCTGATGCCGGTCAGAAAACATACCAGATGGCCTGTTTTGCATGCCATGGTACGGGTGCAGCAGGTGCTCCGAAAGTTGGTGACAAGGCCGCATGGAAAGATCGTATTGCCCAGGGTATGGCTACTTTAGAAAAGCATGCTTTGAAAGGTTACAAAGGCAAAACCGGTTTTATGCCTCCTAAAGGTGGTCGTGCGGACATCAGTGATGATGATGTTAAAGCTGCAATCACATACATGGTCGGCCAAAGCAAATAAGCGTGCTTTGACCCTTTTATCGTTTCAAAAAAAATAAGGTTTCATTTCTCATGAAGTATAAGATTCTTATCTCTATCGCTGCACTGGCAGCATTTGTAGCAAACCCCAGCTATGCAGCGGGTAATGCTGAAGCAGGTAAAGCCAAGGCTCCAGTTTGCCTGAGTTGTCATGGTCCTGATGGTAACGGTAGTGTTAATGCAGTCTGGCCAGCACTGGCAGGACAGCATGAAGCATACATTAGTAAGCAACTGGCTGATTTTAAAGGTGGTGCTCGTGTAGAACCTTTAATGATTGCACAGGTTGCTAATTTATCGGCGCAGGACATGGCGGATCTGGGTGCTTACTTTGCGGCACAGAAAGCGCCTGCAGGTAAGGCTGATAAAGCTAAAGTAGCTTTAGGTGAGCAGCTTTTCCGTGGTGGTAACAAGACCACCGGTGTTGCGGCCTGTATGGCTTGTCATGGACCATCTGGTGCAGGCAACCCGGCTGCAAAATACCCTGCATTGCAGGGACAAAATGCCCCCTACACTATTAAGGCATTGAAAGACTTCAGAAGTGCAGCCAGAGCTAATGACCCAGGCAAAATGATGCAGGGTGTTGCTGTGAATATGACTGATGCAGAAATAGAAGCGGTCGCTTCTTACATCAGCGGTTTGCACTAAGTAGAAATACTGACTCACGGAAGTGCCACTCGTGATGCTTCCATGATTTAGTAGAGTTTCATTACCGGCACAGGAAACGGTGCTGTTTGAGGGAACTTTGCTGGGTCAGGTAAGTCATAGTATAGAAGGGGCGGTATGATTACCGCCCTTTTTTTATGTATCAATTGAATTAGAATAGAACCTGAATTTGAATTAATAATAATGGAGAGAGTTATGTGGCAGCTGTTTCGTTCATCCTTAATACTGATCACTCTGGTAAGTTTGCTATCCCCTGCGATGGCTCGGGAGCTGGATGAAGGTATTGAATATAAACGCCTGAAGTCACCGGTACCGGTACAAACTCCGGGCAAAGTCGAAGTGGTGGAAATGTTCTGGTATGGCTGTCCACACTGCTTCCATCTTGAACCAGACATCAAAGCATGGCTGGACAGGAAGCCAGATAATGTTGAATTTATTCGTATCCCGGCCGTTTTTAGACCTGTTTGGGAATTGCATGCCAAGGTGTATTACACCGCCGAATTCCTCGGCGTGATGGATAAGATTCATGAGCCATTTTTCCATGCCCTGCAGGTGAAAAAGCAAATCATAACCACTCCCAGAGCTGTGCGTGATTTCTTTGTTAAACACGGCGTAGACGGTAAAGAGTTTGATGGTGTTTTTAACTCGTTTGCGGTTGATGCCAAAATACGTCGAGCCAAAGAGCTTTCTCGTCGGTACGAACTTAGTGGTGTACCCACGCTCATCGTCAATGGTCAGTATGTAACAGATGGGCCAATGGCAGGTGGTCGTAAAGGCATGATGGAAGTCCTTGATTATCTGATTAAAAAATCTTCGAAGTAAAAATAGCGCTGCCTGGCGGCTGTCAGTGCATTTCGATAAAGAATATGTGCTGATAGCCGATAATCAAAAAGTATATAAAGACGTCGAATACAGAACGGTCTTGGGTAAACCTCGGCTGAAACATAGCCTCATTCAAACAACCTAGTAGCAAGGAGATAATGCGTCATGAAGGCAGCCGAGCTCTTTATCAGGTGTCTTGAAAATGAAGGTGTTGAATACATCTTCGGCATACCAGGAGAAGAAAACCTGGACGTCATGGACGCACTCCTTGATTCCCCCATTAAATTTATTACGACACGCCATGAACAGGGTGCGGCTTTTATGGCCGATGTATATGGCCGACTGACCGGTAAAGCGGGTGTTTGTCTAGCTACCTTAGGCCCAGGGGCCACCAACCTGGTTACCGGTGTGGCTGACGCGAATATGGATCATGCCCCCGTGGTCGCGATTGCAGGACAGGCCAGTACTCATCGTTTGCATAAAGAGTCCCATCAGGTTCTGGATCTGGAATTAATGTTCCAGCCTATAACTAAATATTCTTCACGTATTTTAACTCCAAACGTTATCAACGAAGTTGTACGCAAGGCTTTTAAGGTGGCGCAGACAGAAAAAACCGGGGCCTGCTTCATTGAGTTTCCGGAAAATATTGCTGAAATGGATGTGGATGATGAGCCGCTGGTGGTTAAGCAGCCCTCCATTCCCGAACCGCCCCGTGAAAAAGTTGAGCAGGCGGCGAAGATTATTTCTGATGCCAAGAATCCAATTATCCTGGCCGGTAACGGAGTAGTGCGTAATAAAGCCTGGCAACAATTAGCCGACTTTGCGGAACGTTTACGAATTCCAGTTGCCAATACCTTTATGGCCAAGGGAGTCATCCCTTTCAAACATCCAATGGCGTTAGGTAGTGCTGGCCTTCAGGCCAATGATTATATTAGCTGTGGTTTCAGTAAGGCCGATGTCATTATATGTATTGGTTATGACCTGGTGGAATACCATCCTTATCTTTGGCATCCCAGTAAAGATCGAACTATTATTCATATCGATCAATCACCGGCTGAGGTTGATGCCTATTATCCGGTTAATGTTGGTGTTGTTGGTGATATTAAACATTCATTATTACGTATTATGAAAGTAGCTTCACCCTCTACTGGGAATGCAATGCGTGGGTTAAGGCAAGCCTTGATTGAAGATATGAATCAGCACAAGGGCGAGGACTCAGTTCCGATGAAACCGCAGAAGATCATCTGGGATTTACGTACCGCCATGGAAATGGAAGACATTGCTATTTCCGATGTGGGTGCTCACAAGATGTGGATGTCACGAATGTTTCGTTGTGAGTTGCCAAACACCTGTTTGATCTCCAATGGTTTTGCCAGCATGGGAATTGCTGTGCCCGGTGCCATCGGTGCAAAGCTGGCTAGTCCAGATAGAAAAGTTGTAGCGGTAACTGGAGATGCCGGTTTTTTAATGAACTCCCAGGAAATTGAAACAGCCTTGCGTATTAAAACACCGATGGTGATTTTAATATGGAATGATAGCGCTTATGGGTTGATTGAATGGAAGCAAATGAGTCAATTTGGGCGTAAGTCCAGCATTGATTTTAATAACCCGGATTTTGTGATGTATGCCGAATCTTTTGGTGCCAGGGGCTATAGAATTGAACGAGGCGAAGATTTATTACCTATACTTAAGCGGGCACTGGCGGACAATACCGTGAGCGTTATCGATTGCCCTGTTGATTATAGTGAAAATATGAAGCTAACCGGTAAACTGGGCGAGATGGTCTGCCCAATATAAAGTATTGTCTTAAAACCTGATGTATTAAGGTGTCGTTGTTGGAAAACCAGAATCAGATTTTGCGTGTCCTGAGTTATAATGTCCAGGTTGGGATTGCGACCTCACGTGCGCGGCATTATTTAACCGGTAGCTGGAAGCATGTCCTTCCACACACACAACGTCTGACTAATCTGGATCAGGCGGCAAGCATGATTCATGGTTATGACATCGTTGGCTTGCAGGAAGTGGATGCGGGCAGTATTCGTAGTAATTTTATTAATCTGGCCGAGTACATGGCCGACCGAGCTGAATTTCCTTTCTGGTATCACCAGGTCAATCGTAATCTTGGTCGTATAGCACAGCACAGTAATGGACTGTTAAGTCATTTTAAGCCCGGTGAAGTAAGAGATATTAAACTGCCAGGATTGATTCCAGGTAGACAGGCCATCATGGCCGTTTATGATTCAGGCAAGTCCCCGTTAGCCGTATTCATACTACATTTAGCTTTGAGCAAACGTGCACGACTGCAACAGCTGGAATATATCAGTGAAATGGTAAATGAATTTCCTCATGCGATTGTTATGGGGGATATGAACTGTAAAGTGAATAGCCGTGAGATGCGCTTACTATTTGATAAGACAGGTTTGCGCGAACCATTAGAAGAGTTACACACTTTTCCTAGCTGGCGTCCACAGTCTCATATCGATCACATCCTCGTAACCTCAGATCTTAAAGTGAAAAATATGCAGGCTTTAAGTCATGATGTATCTGACCATTTACCATTAAGTATGGAAATTGAGTTGCCAGATGATGTGAATTTTATTCGTGATGAGCATTACAAGAGTCAGTTGCTTGAAAAAAGCACAAAAAAATCTAACATCTCCTGATGAGTAGTGAAGATTTAAAAAGCAGTCGCAAGGCCGATCACTGGCAACGCAAGTACTATGATAGCCTTGAGGAACTGGAGCAGAAAGAAAAAGGCTGGGAAGGACTGGAATCAATCTTACGTCGGCTCGTCACCCGCCTGATACTCATTACGAACCCTGATGATAAACAACTAGAAAAACGTCTTGATCGATTACGTAATAATCTACGTGATGGGCGAGATATGGAGCGCTTAAGCCCACAGATAGATGAAATTTCACAGGCGATTCTGCAGCAGGACAAAAAAACAAAAAAATCCGTTCAATCTGATAATCCTGCCGAAATACTTGGTTCTCTGTTAGATGAGATAACAATACCAAAAGCCCTCCAGCGACAGGAAAAACATGTTCGTAAGAAAATTCAGAAATCTGACAATAACAATATTGATGAGCTGATAAAACTTATGGCCGAGTTACTCGGTCTGACAATGGATCAAGTTTCAGAGCAGAATAAGAAAGAATCTCAGGCGGAGCCAGAAAAAAAAAGTGGTTTCTTAAAGAGCCTGTTTGGTGATAAAGAAAGCGAAGTGGTAGAAGAGAAATTAAAAGTAAAAGAACCAACTAAAGAGAAAGCAGCAACACAATCGCCTACCTCAGAAGAGACAAACCTGGATACAACAGAAACTGATAAACAGGAAAGTAGTCAGACTCATACAGAAGAATTGCCAGAGTTTGAAGAAGTAGACGAAGAAGCGGAACATCGTGAGAAGGGCGGCCAAAGTAGTCAAACACAGAAAGAAGATGAATCTGTTGAGATTATGGAAGCCCTGTCTGTTAGTGATATTACCTATGCTGGAGAAATTCTGATCCAGTTGCTGGAGAAAATGGAGTTACCCAATGATCTTTGCGTCGAGGCAGGATTAATTCGGCAACGCATGGAACCCTGTGATGAACACAAAATCCTGCAACAGGGACTGGAATCCACGATTGCACTGGTTGCTGATGCACATTCCCGTGCGGTAGATGAAAAAAAGGAAATGGAACTGTTTTTAAAACAGTTAACCGAGCGCCTGCATGAAATGGATGTGGATTTGCAGGAAACGGCAAGGATTCATGCCAGATCTGCCAGTGATACTCG
>JAPHRJ010000082.1 GCA_026196045.1 Gammaproteobacteria bacterium | reverse complement strand
TTACAACCCATTTTTGCCTGGGTAAGTCGTAAACACGAATTTGAAGCTGATGACTTTGCTTCGGAACAAAGCAATGCCAATGATTTAATTACAGCGCTGGTTAAACTGTATGAGGAAAACGCCAGCACATTAACACCTGATCCACTGTACTCGGCTTTTCATGATTCACATCCGCCAGCGCCAGTACGTATCGCCCATTTATCAGGAAAACTATAAAGTCATCCAGACAACTCAATATAAGGTTATCGATATGAAACAAGGATTATATAAAACACTAGTCAGCCTTCTACTATTTAGTGCATCTTCATATATGGTACAGGCCGGTGATTTCAAGAATGGCCAGACCCTGCATGATGGTAACTGCATGAGCTGTCACACCACCATTATGAATGATAAACCTAATGACATTTATACCAGGGAAGACCGTCGTATAGATAGTTATGATGGACTGGTCAACCAGGTTAACCGCTGTGAAAGTAATTTAGGTATTGTCTGGCCAGAGAACCAGGTTGATGATGTTGTCACCTTCCTGAATCAGAGCTTCTATAAATTTAAAAAATAATTCTGAGTTGATATGTATGGCAAATAACCATGGCTAAACCTTCTTCCCGTTTAGCCCACAAAAAACAAAGCCAGAAAACTTCATCTGAAGAAAGCGCACAGGGACGTGTCATTGCCCACTTTGGAAAACTCCTGGTGGTTGAGGATGCACAGGGTGAACAACACCGATGTGTCCCTCGGCGTAATTTACCGCCATTGGTCTGTGGTGACTACGTCAACTGGCATTATTCAGATCCGAAATCCTGTGTTATCACTGGACTCATCCCCCGAAGTAGCCTGCTTTCTCGCCCCGACACGAGGGGTAAACAAAAAAGTATTGCTGCTAATATTGAACAGATATTAATAATCAACGCCCCAATTCCGGCATTCAATGAAGGCCTGCTGGATCGCTACCTGGTTGCGGCTACTCATACTAAGATCCATCCTATTATTGTTATCAATAAAACCGATCTCTTTACAAATAAAGAACGAGAAGAATTTCAGCAACGATTGAATATCTATAAACAGATTGGCTATTCCATCATATTTACCAGCGCCCATGAAGATGAGGCATTTAATGTCTTAAACGATCACCTGCAGGGTAAAACCAGTATTCTGGTTGGGCAATCGGGTGTCGGTAAATCATCTTTACTTAACCGCCTGTTACCTGAGGTCGATGCTAAAGTAGGTGATATTTCTGAAGCCACCGGTAAGGGACAACACACGACCACAACAGCCCGGCTATATCATCTGCCGAACTCGGGATCTCTGATTGACTCACCCGGTATTCGTGAGTTTGGATTGTGGGAAATTCAGCCCGCACAACTGGCATCGGGGTTTATAGAATTCACACAACAGGAACAGTCATGTCGTTTTCGCGATTGCATGCATAAAAACGAACCGGGTTGTGCCATTCTGGATGCAGTGGAAAAAGGAGAGATCTCTACAAAACGTTATCAAAGTTACCTGCGTATCCTTGAATCGCTAACCAATGAGACAGGTTAACCCACTATTTTTTATTGACCGCTTTTTCAATAGCCGCCTGTACCGATTTTACAGATAACTTTTTAGATTGTGGTTGGGCATTAGACTGAGTTGGAGACTGTGCAGGGGCTTCAACCTGCCCTTCACTACGCCCCATCGCCTCGGCCGCTTCTTTATTCATAATTAAAATACTGATACGACGATTGGCGGGATTACGTGCATTCTTTTTATCAAATAACACAGAAGAGGCTAGGCCAACGACTCGACCTAATTGATCCTTGGGCAAACCACCACGAATTAACTCACGACGTGCTGCATTGGCACGATCCGCTGATAGCTCCCAGTTTGAATAAGGCTTACGATAGTCATTGCCATAGCGATCTTCATACTCAATATAGCCTTTAGGGAATGGTGTCGCATCCGTATGACCCGTGATACTCACCAGGTTTGGTACTTCCTGCACAATGGTTTTGGAAATCTTACGTAATATAACTTTTGTGTACGGCTTTAAATTTGCACTTCCAAGGCCAAACATAGGACGATTCTTTTTATCAACGATCTGAACACGCAAGCCATCTGGTGTAATTTCCAATAGCAGTTGATCTTTGAAATTTTTCAGATCATCACTGCTTTCAATAGCCGCTTTTAATTTTTCCAGCAGTTGATCAAGACGTTTCTTATCCTGCTGTTTTTCAATTTCTTTTATTTTCTCTTTAAGGATTTCTTTTGGAGTCAGCTTTTCTGGTTGTACCGCTTCCTGAGGAGCATGTTGCTCAGACTTGCGACCTTCACCTTTTGGAATATCCTTGGTACCGCCCAGTTTGATCATACTGGTACTGGCCCCACCCGGTCCCTTAATCGCTGATGGGTTTTTAAACCAGTCGGATATGCCTTCACGCTGTTTTTCATCGGTGATACCGAGTAACCACAGCAACAGAAAGAATGCCATCATGGCCGTCACGAAATCCGCATAGGCGACTTTCCATGAGCCACCATGATGCCCATGGCCGCCCTTGATTATCTTTTTAATGACTATCGGCTGTGTTTTATCTGAACCCGCCACAGTAGCTTATATTCCTATGCTTAATATGCGTTGGTAATAATTAATCTTTCTTACCTTTGATATGCTCTTCCAGTTCCATAAAGGCAGGCCGAAGATCACTTTGCAGTGCTTTACGACCAAACTCGACGGCAATCTGTGGTGTATAACCATTAAGCGTCGCCATGATACAAATCTTGGCGCAATTAAATATCATTCCATCTTCTGCCGCCTGAGCTTCCAGTGCCTTTGCCATTGGGCCAACATAACCATACGCAAACAGGATCCCCAGGAAGGTACCCACCAGGGCTGAACCCACCTTATAACCCAGGACTTCAGGTGGCTCACTGATGAAACCCATGG
>JAPHRJ010000062.1 GCA_026196045.1 Gammaproteobacteria bacterium | reverse complement strand
ATAATGTCGAATTCAGAAACCGGCATTCCTGCACCAGTTGAATATTGTCATCAGGATTTGCGTGCTGTTCTGGCTTTAACTTCAGCCTGACGTAGCTGGCTCGCCATTTTGTCCATAATGCCATTCACATACTTGTGACCCTGGTCGGCACCAAAGGTCTTGGCCAGTTCCACCGCCTCGTTAATGACAACACGATAGGGAATATCCATGCGATTAGCCAGTTCATAAGCACCCAGGCGAAGTACAGCACACTCAACCGGATCAACCTCATCCAGACCGCGATCCAGATGAGGGGTAATATAGGCATCCAGTTCATCAACCAGTTCAGCGACTTTTGATAATAATTCTCTGAAGTAAGCCGTATCGACATTTTTCATATCCTTGTCGATCAAAAACTGAGTTTCGATATTACGAATACTGTTTTGCGCCACTTGCCATTCATAAAGCCCTTGCATCGCCAGACGGCGTGCTCGAGTTCGGGCGCTAATTTTCATATATCGATTTCCTGCTAACTAATTTTAAAATGGATTAACCAATCTGCTTAAGCAGATTAACCATTTCAATAACAGAGAGTGTGGCTTCCTCACCCTTGTTACCGGCTTTGGTACCAGCACGTTCAATGGCCTGTTCAATAGTATCAACGGTCAATACACCGAAAGCGACAGGAATACCATCTTGCATCATGACCTGTGCCATACCTTTAACACATTCACCAGCCACATAATCAAAATGTGGTGTGCCACCACGAATAACAGCACCTAATGCAATAATGGCATCATACTTACCCACTTCTGCCATTTTTTTGATCGCTAAAGGTAATTCAAATGCACCCGGTACACGTACGATTTCGATATCTTTATCATCCGCACCGTGGCGTTTCAGTGTATCGATGGAGCCTTCCAGCAGGCTTTCAACAATAAAGCTATTGAAACGCGCGACAGCAATACCAAAACGCGCACCCTTTACAACCAGATCACCTTCAATTGTTTTAATCTTATCCATTGTTCTAACCATGTTGTTGTTAATTTAAAAAGTTATCAAACCCTGTTAATTCCGTTCGCCCTGAGCCTGTCGAAGGCTGAACGGAATTAACAGAGCACCCATCAGTTATGTACATATTCAACGACTTCAAGACCAAAGCCTGAAAGGCCATGCATTTTCTTCGGCGCACTGAGTACACGCATATGTGAGATGCCAAGATCCGTCAGGATCTGAGCACCGATACCAAAGGTTCGTAAATCTGTTCCCGCATCACTGCGAGGCAAGTCCTCACCCTCATCCTGTAAACGATAATGCTCTATATGAGAGATAATGGCATCAGATTCATCCGACAAACGTAAAATAATCACAACACCCTGCCCTTCTTCAGCAATACGCTTCAGGGCATCATGTAAAGGCCAACCACAATCTTGTCGTTGATTGGCAAACATGTCACACAGACTATTTTCTACATGCACGCGTACCAGAGTCGGCTCACCCGGTTCAATATCACCTTTAACTAAAGCCAGATGGACCTGACCATCGATCATATTTTTATAAGCATGCAAGGTAAAATCACCAAACTCAGTTGGCATATTACACCTGGTCATATGCTCAACGGTTTTTTCATTATGCAGGCGATATTCAATCAAGTCTGCAATGGTACCAATTTTAATATCATGTTCTTTGGCAAACACTTCCAGATCTGGACGTCGAGCCATGGTGCCATCTTCATTCAGGATTTCAACAATCACCGAAGCCGGTTCCAGTCCCGCCATACGGGCCATGTCACAACCCGCTTCCGTATGACCGGCACGAGTTAATACGCCACCGGGTTGTGCCATCAAAGGGAACACATGTCCCGGTTGAACAAGATCAGAAGGTTTCGCATCCGCAGTAACAGCGGCACGAATAGTAACGGCACGATCAGCGGCGGAAATACCGGTTGTCACTCCTTCTGCGGCTTCAATGGAAACCGTAAAGTTTGTAGAGTGAGCTTCATTGTTTTCATTAACCATCAAAGGCAAACGAAGTTTTTCACAACGTTCTTTAGTCATGGTCATGCAAATCAGACCTCGACCATAACGCGCCATAAAATTAATATCTTCAGCACGAACCTGTTCCGCCGCCATAATCAGATCGCCTTCATTCTCACGATCTTCATCATCCATCAGGATCACCATTTTGCCCTGACGCATATCTTCGACGAGTTCTTTAATTTTGTTGAGAACCATAATCTATTTCAGCCTTAACGTATAAAACCATATTCAGCCAGTTTCTCCCGGCTGATACCAGAGTCTGTTTTTGCCGCATCATCACCTAACAATAACCGTTCAAGGTAACGCGCAATGATATCGACTTCCAAATTTACCTGTGTCCCTACTTTAAAATCATCCATGGTTGTTTCTACCAGGGTATGCGGGACAATATTTAACTCAAAGATTGCTCCATCAATAGCATTGACTGTTAGACTAATCCCATCCACGCAGACCGAACCTTTCATTGCGATATAGCGAGCCAGTTCATCCGGTGCCTTGATCTTAAACTGTATAGAACGGCCCGCAGGATTACGTGCAATCACTTCACCCATACCATCCACATGGCCACTCACCAGATGACCGCCCAGGCGGGTATTTGGAGTCAGTGCTTTTTCCAGGTTAACGCGATCACCCTGTTTGATATTAACCAGTTTAGTCTTATCCAGTGTTTCACCAGAGACATCAGCCCAGAATCCATCACCCGGTAATTCCACCGCGGTTAAGCAAACACCGTTAACCGCAATACTATCACCCAGTTGTACATCGGTAAGATCGAGTTTGCCGGTACGAATATACAGACGTACATCGCACCCCTTTGGCTCGATAGCGCCAATTTCACCAATTGCCTGAATAATTCCAGTAAACATAATTATGGTACCTATCTATAATAATCACTCTAAATAAAAGTTCCAAATTCCTGACCATTATTAAGCTTCACGTTCGTGGTGAGCCTGTCGAACCATGAATGTGATAAATGAAAATAGCCCTGTTTTAGCCTGTTCATCCTTCGACAGGCTCAGGACGAACGATATCAACTGGTCAGGAATTTGGAACTTTCATTTAGCCTATTAATCACTTAACCTATTTACCACTTTGGCGCTAATTCGCCAGTCACAACCTACTGCACGGATATCGGTAATATCCAGTTTAACCTTGTCATCCATACTTTCAATATTGGGTAATCGGAACAAACCGCGAGCATTATCACCCATGATACTTGGTGCCATATAGATAATAAGCTCGTCTATCAAACCTTCCTGCAACATTGAACCACTCAAGGTTGCACCAGTTTCAACCAGCACTTCATTGATGTCCATTTCTGCCAGTGTATCCAGTACATTGGCCAGACTGACATTATGATTACAGTAAGGCATACACAGCACTTCTGCCCCTGCTTCAGTTAATGCCTGTATGGCATCATCATCTTCCGAACAGGTCATAATCACCGTACGTCCGGGTAGACCCAGCATTTTGGCCGTTGTTGGCATGCTGAGGTTGGTATCCACCACAACCCTGAGTGGTTGTCGCTCTGTACCTTCAAGTCTGACATTCATTGAAGGATCATCGGCTAACACCGTACCGACACCGGTAATGATTGCCGAACTACGTGCACGTAAACGTTGCACATCTTCACGAGCCCCGGCCGAAGTAATCCATTGACTCTCACCGGATGCCATCGCTGTACGACCATCCAGACTCATGGCCATTTTTAAACGTACATAGGGACGTTTATTTTTCATGCGTTTTATAAAACCCGGATTCAATTTACCTGCTTGATCTTCAAGTAAGCCTGAATCAACCTGAATACCAGCATCACGTAGTTGTTGTATACCCGAACCATCAACACGTGAGTGAGGGTCCTGCATGGCAATCACCACTCGTGACAGTCCGGCATCAATCAAAGCCTGACTACAGGGTGGCGTACGTCCGTGATGAGAACAGGGTTCCAAAGTAACATAGGCTGTCGCCCCTTTGGCATTATCACCCGCTGACTGCAATGCATGTATTTCAGCATGAGCTTCACCAGCTCTGACATGCCAGCCTTCACCAACAATGCTGTCCTGTTTAACAACAACACAACCCACTCGTGGATTTGGATCCGTTGTATTCAAACCCCGCTTTGCTAATTGCAAGGCATGCGACATATAACGGTAATCAGCATCAGAAAATAGTGGCATGTTGTTATTCATTTATTCCCGAGCCTAATCATCTTCCGGTAATAAAGACTGCTGCTGACGTTTTTCTTCCGGTGAAGGTACTTTTTTCAAACGTTCAATTTCTTCCTGAAAGGCACTTACATCTTCAAAGCTACGATAAACCGATGCAAAACGTACATAGGCAACCTGATCCAGATCACGCAGTTCTTCCATGACCCATTCACCAATTTTAGGTGAAGGTAATTCGCGTTCACCAGTTGCACGCATGCGTTTCATAATATGGTTGACGGATTTTTCGATGGCATCCATTTCAACTGGTCTTTTTTCCAGTGCACGTAAAATACCATTGCGTAACTTGTCTTCATCAAAAGGTTCGCGCTTGCCATCATTCTTTACAATACGCGGCATCACCAGTTCAGCCGTTTCAAACGTGGTAAATCGTTCTGAACATGTGATGCACTCACGACGTCGACGTACCTGAGCACCTTCCGCCGTTAAGCGTGAATCAATAACCCTGGTATCATCTGCACCACAAAATGGACAATGCATGGTGAATCAGGGACGAGGGACGAGGGACGAGGAACGAGAAAATACAAAACCCTTCATCAAATTATCAGAGTTATATTTCACATGCTGCTCTGTATCAAATAAATACATACAAGATTTTCCTCGCATCTTGTCACTCGTCCCTCGTCACTATGTTTATTTATAAACAGGTAGACGCTTGCAGATTTCCAGAACTTTGCCTTTCACACTTTCGATCGTGCTGGCATCACCTTTGGAATCAATCACGTCACACATCCAGCCAGCCAGATTACGACAGTCTTCATCGTTAAATCCACGTGTAGTGGCAGCAGGTGTACCAATACGCATACCGCTGGTAACAAAAGGTGACTGAGGATCATTCGGAACTGTATTCTTGTTGACGGTAATATTGGCTGAACCCAACCAGGCATCTACTTCTTTGCCCGTTAAACCCTGCTTGATGAAACTAACGAGGAATAAATGATCATCTGTTCCGCCTGAAACCACATCAAAACCACGTTCAATAAAGACTTTGGCCATGGCCTGGGCATTCACGACTACCTGCTTCTGGTAGGTTTTAAATTCAGGCTGCAGAGCTTCTTTGAATGCAACGGCTTTTGCTGCAATCACATGCATTAAAGGTCCGCCCTGTGTACCGGGGAATACTTGTGAGTTCAGCTTTTTCTCAATTTCAGGGTTGGACCTGGCCAGAATAATACCGCCACGAGGACCACGCAGGGTTTTGTGAGTCGTGGATGTCGTTACATCCGCAATATTGACTGGTGATGGGTAAACCCCGGCAGCAATCAGACCCGCTACGTGGGCCATATCTACGAATAAATAAGCACCGACTTTATCAGCAACATCACGAAAACGCTGCCAGTCGACCACACGAGAATAGGCGCTAAAGCCGGCTACGATCATCTTTGGCTTATGTTCCTGAGCCAGAGCTTCGACCTGCTCGTAGTCGATTTCACCAGTTTCCTCGTTCAATCCGTACTGGAAAGCATTATAAATTTTACCGGAGAAATTCACCCTGGAACCGTGGGTCAAGTGGCCGCCATGGGCCAGACTCATGCCCAAAATAGTGTCACCGGGTTGCAGCAGAGCCATATAGACCGCCGCATTGGCCTGGGAACCGGAATGTGGTTGCACATTGGCATAATCGGCACTAAACAGTTCTTTCACTCGATCAATCGCGAGTTGCTCTGCAATATCAACATACTCACAGCCCCCGTAGTAGCGCTTGCCGGGGTAACCTTCTGCATATTTATTGGTCAGAACCGAACCCTGCGCTTCCATCACCCGTGGACTGGTATAATTTTCAGAGGCTATCAGCTCGATATGCTCCTCCTGGCGACGTTTTTCATTTTCGATCGCCTGATGCAGTTCATCATCGAAGCCCGCAATTTTCATATCCTGATTAAACATATTATCCTCTAAAACAAATTGTTATTTAAATTCAACAAGTTAAAAATAATCTGCCGTAGTTACCTCAAACCGCATCAAAGTTCGGCCTCAGCTGATTCAAAGTAGCGAAGCTTACCTGATTCAGCGCAAAATTTCATTTTGAATGATGTATTTAGCCTTATCGACACCACAATAATCTCAGGCAAAAAAAAACCCCACTCACAGTGTGAGAGGGGTTGACTGGTACGTGGAGGAGGTACCAAGAAATTGTTTGTGGCTATTATTATCCTCTCCCCTGCGGGAAAAGCAACCTCCTACAATCTGTTATATTAGTAACAACTAATACTTAATAGCCATTACCAGAGCTACCACCAGCAGCCGCAGTCAGAGTGGCTTCAATGGCACCAGGAGCACACATGATAGAAGCAAAGCTGTTGCTACCAACCATAGACAGATCTGGGAAGCTGATTGCAATACGGAACTCAGCAGGTAATGCATAAGCTTTGTTGCCTTTTACTACGATTTCATAAGGCAGATGACCTGTAGAGTTAGTATCTTTGAAATCGATGCGTGACATGATGTACTGGTCACCAGCACATTCTTCAGGAGCACCTTTCATAGCAACACCAAAAACAGTTTCATCTTTTCCTGGAACATCAATGCGGTAAACTTTGGAAGTACCACCTTTACCTGCTGCCAGGCTAGCTTCAACTTTCTTAATCGCTTCTTCATGCGAACCAGACTCAGCCAGTTCCAGACGATCAGTAAAGTAAGGCATTAACCATTTGTACTGGTATTCTTTCAGTGCATCCGCAGTTAAACCATCTTCAGGGCCATATTCACCTTTGTTACCCAACGCAGCAGAAAGCTGTGAAGCCACGGCGTTCAGATCTGCATTCATACGGTAAGCCGCAGCGAAATAATTAGGATTTGTATATGCTACCTGGATGTTGCCATCTTTAGACTTGGTAATGGTGACACGAGTAGCGGCACCGAAGGCACCGAAATCACTCTTGGCAGCGGCATCTTTTAACGCACTGTTAGTAATAGCAATAATAGTGGCCGAATCATAAGGTGTATATTCACCAGCTACGTCAAAACCATTGGCTGCCAGTTTGCTTTTAACGGCAGCAACAGTTGAAGCCATATCGCTACCCTGAGCATCACCCATTATAAATGGTTTGAACTTCCCACCAGCATGAGCAGCACCCATTACCAACAGGGCCATAGTTACACTAAATATAAAACGAATTTTTTTCATCGTATGAGTCCTCTCCCAAAATTGAATTTGGTGATATTAGATTTTAATTATATAGTAATAAAAAGAGAGCCATTGTTTGCACAATGGCTCTCAATTTCTAAACAGTCGAAACGAAGCTTGAGTTCCTGTGACTGCTAGTAGTTATATCCAGAAAGCGGGAGAATGTCCAGCCCTTCTGGAGTTTATAGGGCTTAGAACTTCCAGCCGTAGGCTATACCTAGCGCATCCTGATCCATCTTAATATTTGCAGCACCACTTGTTCCCGGTACATTTGTAGTACCAATCACCTCATTTTCAAAGGCATGCATATAGTACGCACTTAACTCACCCTTATTAGCCAGTGTCCAGGTTGCCCCTAAAGTCAGATGATCTTCAATCACCGCAGGTGCAATCAAGTTGAATGCCGTATCATCAGCACCAATCGGTTGATCACCCGAACTATAACCAGCACGTACTACCAGATCATTATTAACCTGATAATCCACACCCAGTTTCACGACAGTCATATCTTCCCAGCCAAAACCGCGACCATTACTGGCACCAAGGACACCTGTACCACCGCCCGAACCATTCTCATTCGAAATTGAAGCAATGTCCGAATAATTAATTTGCTGAACATCAAACATCACATTTAATTCTGGTGTTGCCTTAAACTTAACACCTAAAGTCCAGTTTGAAGGAATATCAAAGTCACCATTTTCAGCAAACAGTTCCTTATAGCTATCAAACTCTGACATTTCAGATTTGGTTTGATAGGCAAAACCAACTGAAAACTGATCAGTCAACTCACCTAACCAACCTACTTTGACACTCCAGCCAGTAGATGAATCTTTACCCATACCTGTCAGATTTGTCGTAGTACTTGGATCAGAAGTAAACCCTGCAAACCCTTCCAAACCTGTCGCTTCAAAAGTTTGATAAATCAGATTCAGTGACACACCAAAAGTATGTTTGTCATCAATTTTCATTGAGAACGTTGGCGCGATAAATAATTGCGCCATATCAATACCAGTATTTGCGCCTGTTGGACTACCGGAATACTGCGCAATGGATGGGTACTTGGTGTTCATACCACCATTACCGTAAACCACAATACCCCAGGACTGGCTATCACTAATTGTGTTGCTATAACCAAATTCAGGAATAAAGAAAGCACTATCACCATCACCGGAATAACTTACATTATCACTACGCGTTACCCCTGTACGGTTAGGAGCAAAATACTCCACACCAAAGTCAACGCGATTACCCTGGCTTTGCATTGCTGCCGGGTTAGTGGCTGTAGACATGGTACTCTGGGGAGCGGCTACACCGGCACCAGCCATGCCTTTATGTTTAATCCCATAGCCATGAGAAAAGTAGCCGTTGGTTGCTGATGCCGTCATTGGCACCATCAGACTCGCTGCAACCGCACAGGCAACAAGGCTTTTATTAAATGTGTTCATTATCTCTCTCCGATGTAGTTATGTTTTATCACCTGATAATATCGCCACTTACATATCATTACTTTAGTATTTTCTCGAAAATTACAGCAATTTTTTGTTATCTAAGGATAAAAATTTCTTCTCAAGGCTTATTATTCCATTATTTTAATAGTGGTTATTATTGGTACTTATTAAACAATGAGTTCAATCACACAAATATTAGATAATACTTATATTAATCATTCAAAATACTAGACCAAGTTTAGTTTAATATTTCTGTAAAACCACTTCTGGCTGATTTAAACTCCCTGTTAAATAAGGACATAAATAGCAGGAATTTAAGCCATGCACTCGACACAACAGGGATCTCAGGTTAAATCTAATTTTAATATTTTATTCAGTCTGCTTATTTGCATTCTACTGTCATCCAATCACAATTCTGCTAAAGCCTCCGGCTTTCGTCTGCCTGAAAGTTCCATTGCTGGTATCGCTTTATCCAATGCCATAGTTGCGAACAATAAAGAACTCGGAGCACTTGCTTACAACCCCGCAGCAATGAGTTTTCATGAAGGTATGAACCTGGTAACTGGATTGAGTTATCTTACCTTTGATCTGAGTGTCACTCCGGTTGGTGGAACAAAGACAGATAATATTGGCAAAGATTCTTATGTGATCCCGAACCTGTATGTGATGGATCATATTAATAATGACTGGAGTTGGGGACTGGCAATTAACACACCCTTCGGACTGGAAACAAAGTGGCCCGATAATACCTTTCCGTCCTTTGCCGGTATTGACCAACTGGAAGTTGGCCTGACTAAGCTTGAGGTACTGAATTACAATCCCAATATCGCTTATCGGCTTGATGAATATCTCAGTGTTGCCATCGGCATCAACTACTACGATGTACAGGCTGCCAATCTGAATAGCCAGTCCATTCCTATTACTGGTACTGGCCACCATCACGGTTGGACTGTCGCTTTTTTACAGGAAGCGGGAGATCTTAATTTTGGCTTCTCTTACCGCACTCCTGTTCATGTAAGCCTTAAGGGCACACTCGCATCAACCCCGGTCACAGCGGGACTCGACCTGCCTTCCGTTATGCAGTTTGGTTTCCATTATCAATTCAACAACAAGCTGGCATTTGAATTTGATATTGAACGTACCGGCTGGAGTAAACTTCAAGATATCACTATTAGATATACCGCAGATGGTTCTTTGGCTACTCGTAGCACTTACAACTGGGAAAACAGTAACGCTTACCGTTTTGGTATGACTTATGATCTCAGCCATAAAACCCAGCTACGTTTTGGGTATGCACTAGATAAAACACCAATTAAAGGTGATGCACAGTTCTCTGCTCGCACACCTGATTCAGATCGGCAAACTTTTAGTTTTGGCCTTGCCAGGAAAATGCCTGGTTGGTTATTCGAAGCCAGTTATATGTATGTCCTTCCTGATGGACATACAGAATCTTCTACTTCTTCATATACTATAAGTTCCCCACCACAAGAGTCTAATGGTACATCGGCATACAATGGAAACTATGAAGCTGATGGCCACATACTTGGCCTTGGTCTAACAAAAAGTTTTTAAACGGGCATAAAAAAACCCGAAGCAAATGCTTCGGGTTTTTTATTTAAAGATTACTCAAAGTAATCTTTAAATATGAAATCTTATGATTTCTTAATCAGGAAGTTAAATTTACCACCTGCTTCATTAGATTCCATCAGTTCGTTGCCAGTCTGCTTAGCAAACGCTTCGAAGTCTTTTACTGAACCTGGATCAGTAGCAATAATATGTAAAACCTGACCTGCAGTCATGCCATTAAGTGCTTTCTTCGCACGCAGAATTGGAAGGGGACAGTTTAAACCGGTAGCGTCCAGTTCCTGATCGAAATTAGCCATCTATTTCTCTCCTAGTCAAAATTCAATTAAATATTGAGTTCGTTATTATAAAATCGTTTGCAATCAAACTGACATAAATGACAGCCTGTTCGAGAACGCCATAGTTTAATCACTTTCCAGCAAATGATCCAACCAATGTTTCGCTAAATTTATCCAGTCCCATCTCAATTTCACTACTGAGCCATTTGCAAACCACTTTTGGCCCAGGCAATCATACCGCCACGAAGATTGTGGACTTGTTCAAAACCATTCTCCATCAGGTAGGCACAGGCCTTGGCAGAACGAGCACCGATGTGACAATACAATATGGTCTTCCTGTCTTTCTCTAACTCATTCATTTTTATAGGTAACATGTGCATAGGCATGTGTTCTGCACCAGGAATGAAACCCGTATTTATTTCCTTTACACTACGAATATCAATAAGTTTGATACTATTATCCCGTTCCAGTAAATCAACCAAATCTGCAACTTCTATTTCCCTGAAAACCTGCATTACTACAACACTCCTTTTTAACATCCATTTCCGAATACATTATTAAAACACTCGGTATTTTACCGTACATATATGACAATCAATAGTAAATAATTCACAATTCCACCGTTGCCAGTACAATGATTTACTGGTGTAGCACTTCACTGAAACCAATATAATTGAAACAGATCGGCCGAATTAGCTGGAGCCTATAGCAAAAATTTAAAGTAAACTTTCGCAGCTGGTTCCTGTCGAATGTCTGAATAAATAAATATTACAACGTTGATGCTTACCTAAATGAATTGCTTTTCTCAGTTGACCGCCGTTATTACTGGCTTCTTTGTCTTTTTTATCTCAACCGCTCACAGTGTGGACTTGCCCGAGATCGGTGAAAGTGCGGCTGCAATTGTTACACCTATTGAAGAATTTGAAACCGGTCAAGCGGTAATGCGTAATATCCGCCGCGCAGGTGGAACACTCGAAGATCCCCTGGTGCACCAATACCTTAACCAGCTCGGTTATAGCCTGGTGGCAAACAGTGAATCACAAATGAAAAATTTTCATTTTTTCATGATCAACGATAACAGTATCAATGCCTTTGCCCTCCCAGGTGGTTTCATTGGTATGAATTACGGACTGTTACTGCGCACTCAATCTGAAAGTGAACTCGCCTCTGTTCTCGCTCATGAAATTGCCCACGTCACTCAGCGTCACCATGCGCGATCCTATGAATATGGCAGTCATAGTAATGTTCCTGCTATTGCCGCCCTGATTGCCGCCATTATTCTTGGTGGAAATAATTATGAGGTTGGTGAAGCAGCTCTGGCCACCATGGCGGCAACATCTATCCAGAATCAACTGGACTTTACCCGTGAGAATGAAAAAGAAGCCGATCATATTGGCATCGCCCTGCTCTCTGACTCTGGCTTCGATACCTACAGCATGGCTCATTTTTTTGAAACCCTGGAGAAAAATTCACGTCTCTATGGTCAGGAAGCCCCTGAGTTTTTACGCACCCATCCGGTTAATAAAACACGTATTGCCGATGCCAAAAATCGTGCACGACAATTACCCCAGCATCCACTCCCAGAACAAAAAGCCTTTTTATTGATTCGTAGTCGACTACAGGTCTTAACCAGTACAGATATACACAAAACACGTGAAGCATTCGAACAAAACCTGCAATCTGGTAACTACCTTGATCAGGATGCTGAAAACTATGGTTATGCCCTGAGCCTGATCGCAAGCAAGGAATATACAAAAGCTCGACAAATCATCCAGGCTTTATTAAAAAAAGAGCCT
>JAPHRJ010000149.1 GCA_026196045.1 Gammaproteobacteria bacterium | reverse complement strand
TGATCTGGGTGGTCTGGTTGTAATCGACTTTATCGATATGGGACCAAGCCGTAATCAGCGTGAAGTGGAAAATCGCTTGCGTGAAGCATTAAAAGTTGATCGCGCCCGTGTTCAGATCGGCCGAATTTCTCGCTTTGGACTACTGGAAATGTCTCGCCAGCGTTTGCGTCCTTCTCTCGGTGAATCTAGTCAGCAAGTCTGCCCACGTTGTTCCGGTCACGGCACTATTCGTGGTGTTGAATCCATCTCTTTAGCCATTCTTCGTGTCATCGAAGAAGAAGCTATGAAAGATAAAACAGGGCGCGTCGTTGCACAGGTACCAGTAGAAGTTGCAACCTTCCTGCTGAATGAAAAACGTGACATGCTCAGTGACATTGAACAACGCCACAAAGTTCAGGCTCTGCTAGTTCCAAACACTGAACTGGAAACGCCTCACTACGAAGTACAACGCCTGCGTGAAGACGACCTTTCACCAGATGATCGACGTCACAGCTATCAAATGGTGACTCGCATTGAAGAAAATAGTGGCGTTACCCCATCACCGAAAGAAACGACTGCAGCAGCAGAACAACCGGCGGTTAAGTCTGTTGCCCCTGCAACACCACGCCCAGTTAGTACTGCTCCTGAAAAACCCGGGCTATTTATTCAAATCTGGAAAGCCCTGTTTGGTAAAGCTGAAGAACAACCTGAAGCTAAGCCACGTAAACAGTCAACGCAGCAGCGCAAACGTAAACCACAGCAACATCGCTCCAAATCAAATGCTGGCACTGGACGTCGTGGTGAGAATAAACAAAACCGACAGTCACAAGATCGACCAGCAAGAACTGAGTCTACTGCCAGACAGGGAGACTCAAGCACAAAAGAAAGACCCGCGCAAAGGAGAAAGCCAAGATCTAATGCTCCTCAGACAGATGAGACCAATATAGATAATAAGCAGCAACAGAGCAGTGATGATGCTTCAGGTAACCGCCGCGGGCGTCGTGGTGGACGCCGTCGTCGTAAGTCACCCAATGAAGCTGAAGGTCAACAACAAAAGACACAGGAAACAAACACAGCGAATACTGAAGCTGCACCTGCACCTGCAAATGAACGCAAGCCTGAGACACCTCGATCACAACCAGGTCGTGATAATCGAGCTCAATCTAATGCACAAGCTACATCTCAACAGGCTGTAGCTGAAAAATCGAATCCTGAACCAGTTAGAACCCAACAAGTACCTCAACAGCAGGAGTCGAAACAGGAAGCAAGTCAGGACAAGTCTGGTTCTCTGAATCAGGTCGAAACAAAACCTGTCGCTACTGAGAAAAAACCAGAACCTGTTGCTGAAACAACGGTAAGAGCTAAAGAACCTGAACAGGCTAAACCGATAAATCAGTCAACCAATACAGAAACAAAACCTGCAGCAACGGCACCAGTTAGCACCCCTGCTGCTGAAAAGCCTGCACGTCAAACACAGTCAGAAGATGCTAAACTGACACAGGTATTCACACGACCAGCAGAAACTGGCAAAAGTGAAACTGAGACTACAACATCAAATGCTGCTAAAAAGGATTCCAGGGCAGACGTAGAGTAACCTTATACTGAAATATACATGAGGCAGTATGCCTCATGTATTCGGCAGCTACGCCAGAATAAGAAAATAATTAGTCTTCGAGATGTTTATTTCTAATATCTTCGAGTAGTCCTCTTGAAGCCTCTTCCACCAGATCGAATACATACTCAAAACCTTTTGCACCACCATAATAAGGATCAGGTACATTGGTCTCAGACAGTTGAGGTGCATAATCCAGAAACAGGTTGAGCCGATCTTCAAGCCCATGCGGGCAGATATCTGCCAATATTGAGTAATTATCACGATCCATAGCTAAGACATAGTCAAAGATTTCAAAATCTTCAGCTACAACTTTTCTTGCTCGCAAGTCACTAATATCCAGTCCACGGCCCTCAGCCGTTTGCTGAGCACGGCGATCTGGTGGTTCACCAACATGGTAGGCATGCGTTCCGGCGGAGTCCGATTCAACTTGCTGCTGCAAGCTTTGCTGGCTGACAATATCTCTGAAAACACCTTCAGCAGTTGGCGAGCGGCATATATTTCCCATGCAGACAAAGAGAACTTTTACTTTATTTTTCATAAGGTTATAATAGACATTCTGTTATAAGAATAAATTGATTTAATTGTATAACATAAAGCGGTAGTTTAACGGATAAGGGACTTAAAAAAAAACCGTTACAAAGAAAGAGCCGGTATATAATTATAAAAAGTCAAAGTATCAATTAGCTCAGGCATTACTATAATTTACATAATAAATTCAGGTAATATAAAAAAGTAAATAATATTGGTTTGTATTATGCGTTCTTCGCTTTTTAGTTTGATTAGTGTGTTCCTGCTACTGCCCGTTTCTAATGTAGATGCATTACCGGCCATCGACGTCAGTCAAATCGACACATTAATGATAAGCGGGGAAAATATTGAATACCTGGTTGACCCATCCCATGAACTTACACTTAATGATGTCAGCAAAAGCGAAGGTATAAATAAATATGCCTGGCTCCCTGGAAAAACCAGGGTACTCGACTTTGGCTATAGTCATTCTGCCTACTGGTTCTGTTTTACTTTAAAAAATACCAGCCCTAACAAAACTGGAAGATTTTTTTTAGAACTCAATAACTCATCAATTGATGACATACAGTTTTATGTGCCTAACTCAACAGGGGGTTACCAGCATACCCAGACGGGAGAAATTTTTCCCTACTCAACACGCACAACCCCACATAGAAACTTCGTATTTCCAGTTGAAATTCTTCCTAATACAAATAATACGTATTATCTAAAAATTAAAAGCCAACAAAAGATTACACTTCCTCTTTCACTTTATACTGAGACAGACTGGCAAAAAAAACACCTGGAAGAATATAGTTTATTCGCTGCATTTTTTTCTTTACTTAGCTTAAGCTTAGTCGCATTTGGTTTCCAATACCTGATTTCCAGAAAACGGACTTATTTACATTTATTTGTATATCTATTTTCTGCTGGACTATGCATCGCATCAATATCGGGACTGGGATCCCAGTTTATTTACCCTCAACTTCCCACCATTTCTAATTGGGTATTTCCGCTAAGCCTGGTAGTAACTGCTCTCGCCTTTATTTTTATGACAAAAGCTTTTGTCAACATCATATCATTCTCAAGTACAAATCGAATCATTAAAAAACTGAGTTTATTACCATTGGTATTACTACCAATTCTATTTCTAGGCTATCAACAAGCAGCCATATTCTTATCGGCAATTTTTGCATCAAGCTGTTACATAGTCTCGCTATTCATACTTTCGAAAATATTCTCAAAAAAAGAAACTGCCAGTTACCTGTATTTGCTCGCATCACTAATACTGCCTGCTGCATTATTAACACAATCACTCTTTTCTCTTGAATGGATAATTTATCCCGGTATTTTAATTCATTTATTTCTAATCCATATAGCCATCGCCCTGGCTTCACAACATAAGCAACAGGAAAATAAATTATCTCAGGAAGGGCTTATTCGAAAAATGCGGGATCTTGACAAAATAAAGGACGAGTTTCTTGCGAATACATCTCATGAACTACGCACCCCATTAAATGGAATTATTGGTCTCAGCAAAACATTATTATCCGGTATTAGCGGCCAACTAACTCCTGAGCAATATAACGCACAAAAATTAATTAACCAGAGCGCACAACGCCTGTCACTACTGGTTGATGATATCCTCAACTATTCTCAGCTTAAGCATGGTGTATTTAAACTTGATATTAAGAATATACCGCTCAACCCGATTATTGAAATGGTCATTGGTGTTGTGCTGCCACTGGCTTCACAAAAGAATATCCGTATACATAACCTGATTGAAAAAAATCTATATTGGGTCAAGGCCGATGAAAATAGACTCCAGCAAATATTGTATAACCTGTTAGGTAATGCCATTAAGTTCACAGAACAAGGTAGTATTGAAGTTTATGCTCACGCGTATAAAGATGAGGTCTATATTTCTATTACCGATACTGGTATCGGTATTTCTGAAAATCAGTTAAATAATGTATTTGATGCCTTTAGGCAAGCCGATGGTTCAAGTTCCCGCAGCCAAAATGGTAGCGGACTGGGTTTATCTATCACCAAAAAACTACTGGAACTACAGAACGGTCATATTGAAGTACACAGTACTCAAGGTTCAGGAACAACCATTACCTTTAGCCTGCCTTCAGTACCTGCAAATGAAATTGCCTCTATACAACATAATACACTTTCGCCTCCTGAGGTTTCTTCATTATTGTCATACACAGATATGGACTTCTCCCCGACTCAGGAAGCGAGACGGGTTATAGAAAAAACCGCAAAATTAACGCATGAATCTGGCAATAATATTACTCTTTTTGCTATTGATGATGATCCTGTCAACTTGAAGGTACTTGAAACCATTCTCTGTGGCTACGGGTATCGGCTGGTTACCTCAATCTCAGACAAAGAGACTGAAGCCATTATCGAGGAAGAGAAACCTGCTTTGTTATTGCTAGACATTATGATCCCAGGTGTTAGTGGTTATGAAATCTGTTCTCGTTTACGCAAGCGTTATGATGAAATTGATCTTCCGATCATAATGCTAACTGCAAAAACACAGACTAAAGATTTGACCAAAGCTTACGCCTGCGGAGCTAATGACTATATTACCAAGCCTTTTGAAGCTGAAGAATTGCTAGCACGAATTCATGCTCATTTACAGATTCAGAAGCTGGTCAATACACTAAAAGAAAATGAACAGTTACGCGATGAAATTAGCTTGCGGATTAAAACTGAAGATCGCCTGGAGCAATCACAGAATCGCCTGTTAAAACTTTTAGATATAGCCGAAGATGCAATCCTTTGTTTTGACCACAACAACGTACTTATTTACAGCAATCATACTTCTAATAGTCTGTTTGATTATTCAGGCAATGAAATGATGAACTTTGATATTAGTGAATTTTTTACTGGCGATATCAATTCAATCATCAGTAAATTAAGCTGTGATAACGTCGACCTTAATCAAAAGATAAACCAACAACTCGACTGTATCAATAAGCAGGGTGAACATTTTGTCTGTGATGCAATCATTAACGCTCTGGATATTTCAGGTGAATGTGGCTATGCCATAGCACTTAGCCCAGTAGCCAGGCCTGGTTCACAAACATCCATGTATGAACCTGAGTCATTAGATAACGAAACTCTTGGAACCATTGAGGAACACGAACAACGTATGACCGTGGTTGAACAATCATTAATGAGTATTCTCGAGATAGCTCAAAATAATCCCGAGTTAATTACTCAACTACAAGCGTCCTCAAATCAGACTGAAACTGAGAAAACCAATAACTCAAAACAACTAATTCGAGAACAGGCCGTCAAGGTCATGCGCAAGGCTCTAATTTGCTGGGAACACGACCTGGGTAAATCCAAACTGGCACTGGCTGAAGAAAGCGGGATCTGGCCGGTCTATATCGATAAATCCACTCCAACCACACGCACACTGGATAAGTACCTGAATGTGGATACCAGTCCACAAAATCCTCGATCTCAGCGTGTTATCGATACCGCTGAGTTTGTACTGCGTATGCCTGCAAAGAAATCAACCGACGCCAGGCAAGATTTAGAAAATTCACTGAACAACTTCCGGGAACTTTTAGCTGGCAGTAAAGGTTCAAAATAGACCTTACCTACATTTTTCCACCAAAATAGATCTGTATAAATGGCTATAGAGCCATAAGTCCTTCGTATATTTTCGTTTAAATTCCGGTATAGACCTTTGTAACTCTTTGTTTTGTCGGTAATTATAAACCATATGAAATGCACGACTATTGACGAACAAAGCACTGGATATCCCCACTCACCCTGTTAGTTTTATTAACCAGCAAATTTATATTATTGATCTGTGGGTAGATCAAATGCTGACGAGGTGTAGTGAAAATAACCAAATTCACCACATCAAACCAATACCAAAGAAAAATAGTACACAATGGGTGGAGAAATCATAATGAGTAAAAACTATAAATCAAATACTATCGGAAACTGGGTGAGGAAAGCTCTGTGCGGGGGAGCCATTATTGGCCTGACGATGACAATGGGAATGACGTCATCTATGGCCGGTAATGGTCCAGGCTACGGCAAGGGTAATGGCCATGGTCAACAAAGTCATGGATTTAAACATTTAACCCCATTTAGCCGTGTCGCCATGATGCCTGTTGTGCGCGGTGCAAAGGGTGCAATCGATTATGAAGCAACCTATGCCAAGGCCAATGCAGCGGCTGTAGCTGTGGCACAATATCTGGTAGACAACATTGAGTCTGAAACTTTGGGCGCGGATGTTATCAAGGGCTATGACTGGAAACTCGGTGGTGAAAGTGACAGTGCTGCTAATGAACATTTTGAAATTGGAGATACAATTCTGCGAATTCCGACTCCGGAACGAATTAATCCTACTCTGCCAGCATCAAAAGCTAACACACTGAAAACCAATGTAATTGAATTCTGCAATAAGATGTATGCCAGCATGGCTCTGGGTGTAGCACCCATCGTTGATGACAATACCATCGTTAATGGTTATACCCATGCACCGGCACTGCCTTGTGAAGTATCAATCTGGAATGATGACAAGCATATTTATGTTGATATGCTGGATCCATCTGCCATCTTCACTCTGTTCTTCACTGACGTACTCTTAAGTGATGACATGAATGACAAAGCTTTTGCTGATGCGATTACAGCGATGCCTCCACAGGTGAAATCGGAAATCAAGGCCATTCTTTATGAAGTGCTGTCAAACTTTGATCCTGACATGCAAACAATGGACAAGATGATTGGTCCACGCTATACCAGCATGGAACAGGTATTAGCAGCAGTTGATGCGGCACCTGAAGATTCACCATTCAAACATGTAGCCTACACCAAGGTTGACGGTGGTACCTTCACTGAAACAGAATCAAAAGCAGTCGCACAAACTATTATTGATACTCTGAGTAAAGAGACGGGTACACCTGGTGTACACCCAACCGTTATCAATGAAGACGGTGATACACTGGATAGCATTCTGAGCCCTAAATCAAGCTGGAGATCAGGACGTCTTACACCTATCACCATTCCAGGTAAAAACCACGTCATTGAAGCATGTTCTCCTTTGTATGCCAAAATGGCTATGAGTACCGGTGCGCATCACGTTACGGCTTTACCCTGTGAAATCACTGTGAAAATCATCGATCGCGATGGTGCTCCAGGTGCAGAAACTCTGGTGATTAGTTACCTTGATCCGCACTTCATGCTGGGTGCGTTGTTTGCTGATATCACCGAAGAAGAAGCTATTGAGTTTGCAGCTATACCCGGCAATATCATGACTGACCTGCAATATGTGGTTGCAGCAGCACTGGATGTTAATTCAGGTATCGCCCTGAACCCTGGTGTTCAAATTAGTTATGACATGCTGACTGATCAGCGCTAAGCAGTACCGCTCCCCGGTTATTAAAGTAAAGCAGTAAAATAATCGGGGAGTTTTTATTTGAGTTTTAATTAGCCCGTAGAAACATTAATGAAAAAATACATATTTAATCTAATCCTGATAAGCCTGTTATCTGTTAGTTTACAGGTACAGGCCATTGATTATGAATTACCTGACATGAATGGCCAGATGCAATCTCTGGATCAGTATAAAGGCAAATGGCTTATAGTTAATTACTGGGCCACATGGTGCTCAACATGCATTAAAGAGTTACCCGATCTGATTTCACTCTATAATGACAATAAAGATAAAGATATTACCGTTGTTGGTATAAACTTCGAATCAATAACGCTAAAAAAATTAAAGAACTTTGTAGAAAAAGCATCGATTCCATTTGATGTCTTACATAGTGAGCCTGTAAAAGATACACCACTAGGCCCTGTGCCCGCATTACCAACAACCTACATTATAAATCCTGATGGTAAAGTAGTGGCAGGGGAAATTGGTATTGTAACGAAGAAGAATATTGAACATTATATCGCGCAGAAAAAAGAAGTTATCAGGGGTAAACAACCGATAAATATCAGCCATTCAGATGAATGACTGTATAGTTTCAACCATCTTGCCTGGTCTTATACAAAACTGTATCTGCTAACTAAATAATTTCATTCTGCGATATGCTTCCATAACCAGTGGAAGTTTTAAAGAGTTAACTCTGGTTAGTTTGTTTAGACTGCCTACATTTCCTCCGAGATGAAAATCCCTTATAGGTGGGAGAAACAGGCTAATCAGGGTTTCTATTTTATAATAAGGATAATCTTTTAATACAAGGCCG
>JAPHRJ010000018.1 GCA_026196045.1 Gammaproteobacteria bacterium | reverse complement strand
GTATTTTATCTAACCATTTCATTACGACTACCTGAGCTATTGTCAAAACAGGGTGAATTTTAGCATGTAATCTTTTAACATGGTTGTTTCAATGGAACAGAATGAATAGTTACTGGTCAAATATCTATGCACGCTACCTTACCTTTATTACAACATACCGATTTCCCTGAGATTAAGCGTGGAAGTCTGGAAACCTTACAGGTGAATCTTGGCTACCGTTGTAATCAGCAGTGTTTACATTGTCATGTAAATGCGGGTCCTTCCCGTAAAGAAAATATGACGATTGAAACAGTAGAGCAAGTATTACAGTTTTTAAAAAACTCCGATGTAAAAAAGCTGGACCTTACCGGTGGCGCACCCGAACTAAATCCCCATTACCGTTATCTGGTTGAACAGGCTCGTATGCTTGATGTGCATGTGATGGATCGTTGTAATCTTACGGTATTGCTGGAACCCGGTCAGGAAGAGCTTGCCGAGTTTATGGCACAACACCAGGTTGAAGTATTTGCATCCTTACCCTGTTATCAGGAAGAAAATGTAGATGCCCAACGGGGTAAAGGTGTGCATGCGACCAGTATTGAAGCAATCAAAAAACTGAATGAATGTGGTTATGGTCTGAATGATACGAACTTACAGCTTAATTTTGTTTATAACCCAGGTGGCCCCTTTTTGCCTCCAGCACAAGGTCAACTGGAAACTGATTATAAGCGCGAATTAAAAACTAAATATGGCATTGTCTTTAATCAGCTATTAACTATTGCCAATATGCCGATTCAACGTTTTGGTAGTACGCTTATATCCAAAGGTCAGTTTGATGGGTATATGAACTTGCTGAAATCTTCACACCAGGATGCCAATCTTGAGACCATCATGTGTCGCCGCCTGATCAGCATTGACTGGCAGGGCTATGTTTATGATTGTGATTTCAACCAGATGCTGGACTTACCCCTGGACTATAATGATAAGCCTCAAACTCATATTACGGACATTGAATTTGAGATGTTGGATGGTCTTCCCATTGTCATAGCGGATCACTGTTATGGTTGTACAGCTGGCCAGGGTAGTAGCTGTGGCGGTGCGTTAAGTTAGTTTTTCTAATCATTAAAATTAATGCAACTATCAATTATAATCCCAGTTCTTAATGAGTCAGAATGTATTGGGCTGAGTCTGGATAGACTTCAACCATTAAGAAATTCAAATGTTGAACTCATTCTTGTCGATGGCGGTAGTACAGACAATACAGTTGCACTGGCTAAAGACAAGATCGATAAACTTGTTAAGTCTGAACAAGGTCGTGCCATTCAAATGAATGCAGGTGCCGCTGTTGCAGGTAAACCGGTACTGTTATTTCTCCACATTGATACCCAACTTCCCGAGAATACAGTCAATATTCTTCAACAGGCAATGAAACAAACCTCAAAAAAATGGGGGCGTTTTAATGTTCGTCTGTCTGGCAATAAACTCTCTTTTCGTGTGATTGAAAAATTTATGAACTGGCGTTCCTGTTTAACGGGCATTGTAACGGGTGATCAAACCATCTTTATTGAACGGGATGCATTTAAAAAAATACACGGTTATCCTGACATTCCTTTAATGGAAGATATTGAATTCAGTAAACGGATGAAACACATTAGTCGACCAATATGCTTAACAGAGCAGGTGGTTACATCTAGCCGTCGCTGGGAAACTAACGGAATGCTGCGTACCGTGTTGATGATGTGGTCATTTCGTCTGGCCTATTTCTTTGGTGTATCGCCCGCACGTTTACATAAAACATATTATTCCTGAATTGAATGTCTTTCTTATTTCCGCAATCAAAGATCCTTGTTTTTGCCAAAGCCCCTGTTGCTGGAAAAGCTAAAACACGGCTGGTACCCGAATTAGGTGAAGCCGGAGCCGCTGAGCTGGCAGAAAAACTAATAGTCCATACCATTGAAAAAACTATGAGCAGAGAATTATGTTTAGTTGAACTCTGGTGTAGTCCAGATGCAGAACATGGTTTGTTCAAACTATTGGCAGAGAAATACTCCATGCCGCTTAAAGTTCAACAGGGTTCTGATTTAGGCCAGAGAATGGCGTATGCGATTAAAGCAGCACTCATAGATTCTGAGTCAGTTATTCTTATCGGTACAGATTGCCCGGCTATGACATCTGAAACTCTTCAGTATGCTTTGGCAGAACTTAATGAAAAACAGGAGATAGTCATCACACCTGCAGAAGATGGTGGCTATACCTTGATTGGTATGAATAAACCGCAGTCTGAAATATTTGACAGGGTTAAGTGGGGGAGTGCCGACGTGATGTCTCAAACCAGGAATAACCTGCAACAGTTACAGCTAGCCTGGTATGAACTACCTACATCATGGGATATCGATACACCCGCAGATTTACACCGTGCGCAACAGCAGGGTTTATTACCTCTGGATTGACTACCTGCCTGTTAGTGCACTCTTGAACTTACTGGCACTATTCTTGTGCAATTGCGCTTCAGTACTAATTAAATTTTTAATTCGAAAATGGCATCTACAAATTTAGTTGTCGAGGTGCTTAAATTCCTATATGAACGACAGTGTAAACCTGAGGAAAAAGTAACATAAGTATAAATAGATACACCGGGGATGGTGTTATTTCACAATTCCAGGCCAGGTTTTTGGTATACTTTAGGAATAATACAGCTTCCCAAACCTGAGTGTGCCTATGTCAGAGTTTTTTGTTCCTGGAACCGTGACGATTGCTGAGTTTAAGGATAGACTCAAAGCCCAATTTCCAATTATGGAAGGCGCTGCGCTAACTGTTGAACGTCATTATCAGGATACATTTGACTGGCGATTGTATAAAAAAAATTATCAATATTATATAGAGAATACCCTCTCTGGAACTCATCTCACATTATCGTCCCTGCACGATAATAGGCAACTTTTCGCACTTCTACTTAGTTCTCCTCCCGTTATAGCTGGTGATATCCAGTCAGTAGTATTGAGAAAGAGACTGGCACCTTTACTCGGTATCAGAGCATTGGTCAATAAGTTATCTGTCCAGATACGACGCTACCCATTTCAGTATATTGATGAAGATAAGAAAACCAGAGCTTATGTATATCTTGAAGATTATCGGCTTGTTCTTGATAACGGTAAGACACAGGCGCTTGATAAAAGGGTAAGGGTTGAAACTGTCAAGGGATACGAAAAAGATGTAAAACAGATTTATAAGACCCTTAAAACTGAATTTAAGTTTAATAAGGTCGAGCAGTCAATTTTCAAGACAGGAATGGAAACTCTTAATATTCACCCTGGTGAATACAGCTCACAGCTTGATACACAGCTTGCTCCTGGTGCTAGATCTGATCAGTCGTTGAAAGAAATGTTACTGGCTTCTCTTGATATCATTGAAGCCAATGAAGATGGAACAATAAAAGATATTGACACTGAATTTTTACATGATTTTCGTGTTGCTGTGCGGAGGACGCGTTCACTACTTGAGCAGATCGAGGGCGTGTTCCCTCGAAGAATACTGGAACCTAATATTTCGGCATTTAAGTGGCTAGGTTCAATAACGGGACCTACACGAGATATGGATGTATACCTGTTGAAATTTGACAAATATCAACAGGCGCTAGCAAAAGATAAACAGGCTTATCTCGAACCACTACATGACTACCTGATAAAACACCACAGGATTGAGCAGAAAGAACTGGTCAAGCAACTCAAAACAGCACGTTATCGAAATTTAAAAAAGAAGTGGCGGGAATTCCTTCAGACACCGGTTGTAGAACATACCCGTTTACCAATAGCAAAACAGTCAATTAAAGAAACGGCTGACATACATATATGGAAAGCAATTAAACGAGTTATTAAACAAGGGAATGCAATAACAGAAAAATGCCCAGATGAAAAATTGCACCGTTTGCGACTTAGCTGCAAAAAACTACGATACTTACTGGAATTCTTTCAAAGTCTTTATCCGGCATCAAAAATGAAGCGGATTATTAAATCATTGAAACAGTTACAGGAGATTCTTGGTGATTTTCAGGATCTTTCCGTACAGATTGATTCATTTCATGATATGGAGATACAAATGCAGGCTGAGGGTATGATGACCGCAGAAACATTTGTGGCCATGGAACTGTTAGTCGATCACTTTCATAGTCAGATAAAAAGCCAAAGAGCTTTATTCACGGATAGTTATTCAGCCTTTTCAACAAAAGCCAATCAGGTGCTGTTTAAAAAGATGTTTAAACCAGTAAAAGATAAGGTCGAATAATGATCACGATTTCCTGCTATAACATAAAGGGTGGTGTCGGAAAAACAACCACAGCCGTAAACCTGGCCTATCTGGCATCGCTTGATGGTGCAAAAGTACTGGTATGGGATCTTGATCCTCAAGGGGCGGCGAGTTTTTATTTTAGAGTTAAGCCAAAAGTAAAAGGCGGAGTCAGGCGTTTATTCCAGAAAAAGTCAGTAACTGATAATTATATAAAAGGTACTGACTATGGCAATATCGATATATTACCAGCTGATTTTTCCTATCGAAATATGGATATTCTTCTAGAAGGCTCAAAAAAGCCACGTAGTCGTTTACGCAAAATACTGAAATCATTATCGGATGACTATGATTATGTCATTCTCGACTGTCCGCCTAGCTTTTCTATGGTCTCAGAAAGTATATTTTATGCCAGTGATGTGCTGTTGATTCCTACAATTCCAACTCCACTGTCATTGAGAACATTTGAACAAATTCTGAAATATGGTGATAAGAAAATTCTTGGCAATGTGAAGTTGCTACCATTTTTTTCCATGGTGGATCGGCGTAAGAACATGCATCGTGCGATGATAGAAAACCCACCAAAGAAAGGGCCTGCCTTTTTAAAGTCCAGTATTCCCTATGCGAGTGAAGTAGAGCGTATGGGTATTAAACGTGAGCCAGTAACCGTCTATGCACAAAGCAGTGCAGCCGCACAAAGTTATATAGCGCTATGGAAAGAGATTAAATCGAAGTTAAATTAGTATTTGTAACTGGTTTTGAAAACTGCATATTGTATGAAAGGCCCATCTAATAATTATATTCAGCTTGAGGATCAATCGTAGTGGCTCCTAGTTTAACTCCGAGTGGCCCACGGGGGATGAGTATATTCATTTGTTGCCCGTCTCTGAGAATATTTAAATTAACATATTCGCCGTATTCTCCCTTACCGGTTAGTTCGCGTAGTTCACGCCAGGTTAATACTTTTTCATTGGCATAATTAAGGATAACATCTCCCTTGAGTACGCCCAATCGAGAAGCCGGAGAGCCTTGCATGACCGTTGTGACAGTGACTCGATTATATTGTTCAGTTTCATAAAGATAACGATCGTAGGCATCGGTACCAATGGCTTCACGAAGTGAAGGTGCATTTTTCATGAGCTCACGCCTTTCCTTCGCAAATCTCGAAGAGTTGAGATAACCTTCGCGTTTGGCCCGATCGTGGTGTTCTAATAATTGATATTCGTGCTGGCTGAGACGGCTCAGAATATCTTCCGCAATACCTTCTTCTACGCCGACTTGAATGAGTATCTCTTTTGTTAATTTTTCACCAGGTGCTGTTTTTGGTTCTGTTTCATCGATAGTCGGGCCATCGGCTTTCTCTAACACGGTTAATTCTTTTTCCAGTTCCTGTAGTTGCTCGCGTAAGTCTTTTATTTCATCCTCGAGCTGGCGCTGATATTGCTGGTCTGATATGACAGTAAACGGGTTATGTGGTTCTGTGTTAAAATCTTGTTCAGAGTTAGTCTTAACTTCCTGAAGCTGAGACGAGTTGTTCCATTGAATGAAATAGCCAATGCTAATTCCCAGGGCAAGTACAATGATGATTTGGAACAATTTCAACCGGACGCTTCCTTTTACCTACTACCATTAGTATAAACTCTATAACAAATGATGGATTTAGTCACACATACCACAAGCTATTATAAACTCAAATCATGCTAATACTATCAAATAAAGTCACAATTCCTGATGCCGAAATTGAGATACAGGCTATTCGTGCCCAGGGAGCGGGTGGACAGAATGTCAATAAGGTATCTTCCGCTGTGCATTTACGCTTTGATATACGGGCGTCTTCACTTCCGGAAGCGTACAAAGAAAAATTACTGGTATTAAATGATCAACGGATCACGAATGAGGGTGTGATTGTTATCAAGTCACAGCAGTATCGTAGCCAGGAAAAAAACAGGGAAGCTGCACTTGAGCGGCTACGAGTACTGATAAAAAATGTAATGGTTACGAAAAAAAAGCGTAAACCAACAAAGCCCGGAAAGGGAGCTGTTAAGCGACGTTTGGATAGCAAAACCAGGCATGGCAAGATAAAAGCGACAAGAGGAAAAGTAAATTACGATTAGCCGAATATCCCCTGGCCTTCTACACTTAATTAGGTAATGAAAAAGTTAGAGGTCATCCATTATGGATATTCAATCAGAATCTGAGCGAATTAAGGCTTTTGTTGAGAAAGGGAATTATCATGCAGCGATTAATCTGGCGTTGTCTGGCATGAATGAGTGCCGACGTCGTGATGACCAGATGGGTGTTGATCACTTTCTAATTGTTATAAAGGATATTACGGGGAAACTTATAAACGAATTTGGCAGTAAAAAGTAAATTGGTGCCTGCTATTTTTAAGTAAGAACGGTGCCTGTTGGCACCATTCGGTATTTAAAAATAATATTTACCTATAGGCTATCCAGTGCATCAAGAACAGCCTGTGGCTCCATCCGTGAGGTGTAATCTTTATTTACATAACAGGCCTTGATGGTGCCATCCTGTTTAATGATATAAGTTGCCGGTATTGGCAGTTGGTAACTTTCATCACCATTTGAGGTAGGCACATCAATGCCCCATTCCAGATAAAGTGGGCGCATTTCATCAGCAACGGTCATTATCAGTCCATACTGTGCGGCTATTTTGTTACCTACATCACTCAATACTTCAAAGGGCAGATTGAATTTTTCAATAGTAGAAAGTGATGTATCGGGTAATTCTGGAGAGATACCAATCAGAGAGGCACCTTTTGCGTTTATTTTTGGGAGAGCATCAGATAATGCCTTGAACTCCAGGTTGCAGAAGGGACACCAACCACCACGGTAGAAGCTCAGTACAACCGGCCCTTGTTTTAGTAATTCGGTAAGCTGGGTGGAGCCACCACGTACATTGGGTAATTCAAAGTCGGGAGCTTTATCCCCAGTCGCAGGAGCATTGGCCCCAGCATCAGATTGCATTAGTTTTTCAAAGGCTGCGCCAACAGTTTTTTGCGCATCTTCGGATAGACCTGAAATAAAATCCTGCATTAGTTGTTGGGTTTGCGCACTCAGGACTCCTGCATCAGACATGCTCGATTCTCCATTGATTTAGATTTGGCTTTTTATAAGTACTCGAAATTTCCTGTAATTACTGGCCAAAAGTCATACGGTCGTCTGACTGTATAGCAGTTAGTGAGTTACATGTCAAAAAAGAGATTAGTGTGTCTAAACATAGGGTTATTTTACCTGCGTGATACCGTTCTGATCGGGATCAAACCATACATGTTTATACCGTTGCTATACTGTTAATAGGTTCTACCGGAGCCGTCAAATGCCTCAGAATAAAAATAACCAGCATGCCCCACTCGATGAAGGAGTGGTTTTTCATGTTCATGGTGTCACCAAGGTTTATCAGATGGGTGAGGTGCAGGTCCATGCACTGCGTGGAGTGGATCTGGATCTGCACCGTGGTGAGTTCACTGTATTATTGGGGGCATCCGGCAGTGGAAAATCAACTCTGTTAAATATTCTTGGGGGCCTGGATACACCAACCGATGGCCATGTGTTTTATGCTGATAATGATCTGACTCGTGCCAGTGAAAGCGAGTTAACCGCCTACCGACGTTTTCATGTTGGTTTTGTCTTCCAGTTTTATAACCTGATCCCCAGTCTAACCGCACGAGAGAATGTGGCGGTTGTTACCGAAATTGCCAGGGCACCTATGCAACCGGAGGAAGCACTTAAACTTGTAGATCTGGGAGAGCGCCTGGATCATTTTCCTGCTCAACTTTCTGGTGGTGAACAACAGCGTGTGGCTATAGCGCGGGCCATTGCAAAGAACCCGGATGTTTTACTCTGTGATGAGCCTACTGGGGCGCTCGATTCCAAAACCGGCATCGTGGTACTGGAAGCTCTGCAACGTGTTAATCAGGAACTGGGTACGACAACCGTTGTGATCACCCACAATGCTGGTATTGCACAAATGGCGGATAGAGTGATTAATCTTGCTGATGGTCGTATTAGCAATGTACGAGTTAATTCAACGAAACTTGCTCCTGGTGAGCTGAGCTGGTGAGTGAACTTTGATGAAAGCCATCGACAAAAAACTCTGGCGAGAACTCTGGGCTATGCGTATGCAGGCCCTGGCCATTGCTGTTGTGATAGTTGGTGGTGTTAGTATTTTTATCATGTCATTAAGCACGCTCGACTCATTATATGAAACACGTGAAAGTTATTACCGTAATCATCATTTCGCCCAGGTATTTGCCTCATTAAAACGCGCACCAATGTCAGTAGTAAAGAGAATTGAAGCCATCCCCGGAGTTGATAAAGTTGAAACGCGTGTGGTGGCCTACGTAAATTTGGATGTGACTGGATTTGATGACCCGGTTAGTGGGCATCTGGTTTCCTTACCAGATAATAGTCGTGGTCTATTAAACCAGATTTATTTACGTGAAGGAAGACTGTTTGATCCGGGGCGTGACAATGAGGTTCTTCTGAGTGAAGAGTTCGCTCATGCCCACGGCCTGCAAGCGGGTGATAAGTTACGTGCAACAATTAATGGCCGACGGAAAACTTTGACCGTGGTTGGACTGGCACTTTCACCAGAATATATTTACCAGATTGCACCCGGTGCCATGTTTCCGGACTATCAGCGTTATGGTGTGTTATGGATAGCACGCAAACCTCTGGCCAGTGCCTATGATATGGATGGTGCCTTTAATGATGTGACGCTCACGTTAATGAGAGGAAGTAATGAACAGGATGTCATTGATCGTCTTGATGAACTATTAAAACCTTATGGTGGTATTGGTGCCTATGCTCGTAAGGATCAACTCTCAAATCGTTTTTTAACAGAAGAGCTGAAACAACAGAAAACCATTGCCACTGTATTTCCAGTTATTTTTTTTGGGGTGGCGGCATTTTTACTTAATGTCGTGATTAGTCGGTTAATAAGTCTTGAACGTGAACAAATTGCTGGCTTAAAAGCATTTGGATACAGTAATTTTTCAGTAGGTTTACATTATACCAAACTGGTATTAATGATCGTGGGCATTGGAATTATTGGTGGTATTGGTGCAGGTATCTGGATGGGAAAAGGGATGAGTAATATCTATATGGTATTTTATAGTTTCCCCTTTATGATTTATATACTGAATCCACAGGTGGTTCTTGCCGCGATAGCGATTAGTATGACAGTCGCAATTCTAGGTACGTTATTTGCGGTAAATAATGCCGCCAAACTTCCTCCTGCCCAGGCCATGCGGCCAGAACCACCTGCTATATTTCATACTACCTTAGTAGAACGTTTGGGTGTGCAACGTTGGTTTTCTCAACCTACACGAATGATATTGCGCCATATAGAAAGGCGACCATTAAAATCATTACTAACAACACTGGGCATTGCGATGGCCTGTAGCACAATGATGATTGGTGGTTTTCAGGAAGGTGCGATAGATACAATGGTAGATGTACAATATGGAATGAGCCAGCGAGAGGATCTTGTTGCCATTTATACAGAGCCTGCTTCATTACGCTCACTCTATTCTTTGCGTAGTTTACAGGGTGTTGAGCATGTTGAAGGTTTTCGTAATGTCTCAGCAAAATTACAGTTCGAACATCGTGATTATCGTACTACTGTACAAGGGGTCCAGGCTGACGGTGTATTGACTCGCTTACTTGATACTGATTTGAATGTGATCAAGTTGCCTGAAAAGGGTGTCATTCTGACAGATCATTTGGCTAAACTATTACAGATTAAAACTGGTGATATGCTTACCATTGAAGTACTCGAAGGAAGTCGGCCTACTGTGCATGTACCTGTGGTGGGGACGGCCAAACAATACCTGGGCGTTAATGCCTATATGCAGCGTGACGCTTTGAATAGTTTGTTGAAGGAAGGGAATACCATTTCAGGTGCACTATTAAGTGTAGACGAGCGTTATCAACGTGAAGTGTATGCTGAACTTAAGGATATGCCACGCATTGCCGGTGTGGTTGAACAAACGTCAGCAATAGAATCTTTTTATGAAACCATGGCTGAAACTATCCTGTTCTTTACTTTTATTACTACCTTACTTGGCGGAAGTATTGCCTTTGGTGTGGTTTATAACAGTATGCGGATTGCATTGTCTGAACGTAATCGTGAACTGGCAAGCTTGCGAGTACTAGGTTTTGAGCTCAGTGAAGTAGCCTATATTCTATTGGGGGAAATGGCCTTGTTAACATTGGTGGCAATACCTCTGGGTATGATTTTTGGTTATGGCCTGTGTGCCTATCTGGCGTTTCAGTTTGATTCTGACCTGTATCGTATTCCTCTAGTACTGGGAATAAATGTCTATGCTTTTGCTGCACTGGTTGTAATTGCATCTTCTATCATTTCTGCCATTATGATCTGGCATAACCTGGCCAATCTTGACATGGTCGCTGTACTAAAAACGAAGGAGTGAAATAATGTTTATTTCAATAAGAAAACATCCGGTTATTTCATTCACTGCGGTACTGATTATTGGTTTACTGGTTTGGGGATTTTTGCCGCAACCTGTACTGGTGGAAGGGGTCGCTGTGAAACGCGCACCACTGACTGTTGCAATTGAAGAAGAAGGACGTACAAGAGTCATGGACCGATATGTTATCTCTGCACCCGTGGACGGAGTGGCATGTCGCGTTCAGCTGGATGTGGGGGATACGGTAGAACAGGGACAGATGTTACTGGGGATAACGCCGCTTGAATCTCAGGTATTGGATCCTCGTAGCCGAGCACAGGCCAGTGCACAGGTGGCGGCAGCTAATTCAGCCTTGAAAGCGGCTGAAGAGCAGGTTCGGGTCGCTGAGGCCGCACGGCAACTGGCAGAAAAAGAACTCAAACGTCTGCAGCCACTTATTAAGAAAGGAGTGATTTCACGAGATGTTTTTGATAGAGCCGTCACTGAGTCTATTACCACCGTTGCAGTAAAACGTTCGGCCGACTTTAATGTTGATGTTGCTCGTTATGAATTAAAAGCAGCCAGAAGTGTTCTTGAATATAGTACGAATACACCTCGTGAATTGGCTCAACGTGTTCCGGTTCGTTCGCCGATTACCGGCAAGATACTGAAAGTAGCTCACGAATGTGAAGGTCCGGTACGTACTGGAGATCCTCTACTTGAAGTGGGCGATCCTTCTGCGCTTGAAGTTGAAGTCGATGTTCTTTCTAACGATGCAGTAAAGATCAAACCAGGCATGAAGGTTCTGTTTGAACGTTGGGGCGGTACACAGCCATTGGAAGGTAACGTTCGTATTGTTGAGCCTGTTGGATTTACCAAAGTTTCTGCTTTGGGTGTTGAAGAACAACGGGTTCTCATTATCTCTGATTTCATTTCACCACGAGAACAATGGCAACGTTTGGGTGATGGCTACCGTGTTGAGGCCCGGTTCATACTATGGCATGAGAATGATGTTTTACAGGTTCCTGCCAGCAGTCTGTTTCGTTACCAGGGTGGGTGGGCATTGTTTGTGATTGAAAGCGATCAGGCCATACGTCGTAAAGTTAAAGTTGGACAACGTAATGGTTTATTAGCGCAGGTTATTGATGGTGTCAGTGAAAACGAATGGGTTATCAATCATCCCAGTGATGAAGTAGAAGATGGGCGGACTGTTAAGCAACGATACATTAGATAGTGATAATATATCCGCATAATATTTTTTTCTAAAATTAGGATACACGCGTATGTTAGTTACGGAATGATTATGTCGACTAAACCTCTCGTTTATTGTGGCGAAGGCCTGGCCAATTACCATTTTGGTGAGAGTCATCCTTTTGGACCTCAGCGGCATGATGCATTTTTTCATGAGTACGAAAAACGACATCTTAACGACAGTTGCACAATTCGTAACCCTGTCATGGCAATCCAATCCCAGATTGAACTGTTTCATTCTCACGATTATGTTGAGCAGGTAAAAGCGGCATCAATATCAGGAGAGGGGTTCCTGGATGGCGGTGACACCCCCGCTCGGGAAGGTATTTATGAAGCCGCCGCAACCGTTGTCGGCTCAGTTATTGATGCGGTCGATACTATTATGGATGGTCAGGCCATGCATGCATTTGTTCCTATTGCGGGTTTACATCATGCCGCCCGTGATCATGCCGCAGGATTTTGTGTGTTTAATGATTGTGGGGTGGCTATCGAATATTTGCGAAAGCGATATCATGTTCAACGAATTGCCTATATTGATATTGATGCACATCATGGTGATGGGGTGTTTTATGCCTTTGAAACCGATCCAGATTTATGTTTTGTCGACTTCCATGAGGATGGCCGTTATTTATACCCTGGTACCGGTGCGGTAAATGAAACGGGTACAGGTGAAGCCATAGGGAAAAAATTAAATATTCCACTGCCTATGGGAACAAAGGATGATGCGTTAGAAAAGCTATGGCCGACAGCCGAGGAATTTATACAGCAGGCAAAACCAGAATTCATATTGTTACAATGTGGTGCTGATAGCCTCGCTGGTGATCCTATAACGCATATGATGTATAGCTCGAAGTCACATGCATTGGTTACACGGCGGTTATGCCAGTTAGCTAATGAAACAGCAGAAGGTCGGTTGTTGGCATTAGGCGGAGGTGGCTATAACCTGAATAATATTGCCAAAGCCTGGTGTGCTGTCGTTGAAGCTCTGATTGAAAACTAGAGAAATTAGCTATTTGTTGCTGGACGTTGATAATGACTTTTCTTTACCCATTTTTTGTCATCATACACCGTTGTAAATTCTGAACCGGTGTTTAATATTTATAACGACTTAACCATTCCATTGCCGCATTGATGGATTGTAGTTTCTCGGTATCACCACCACGATCTGGATGATGTTCCATTGCTAATTTTCGGTATTGTTGTTTAATGGTATTAAAATCAACAGGATCTTCCAGCCCCAGATCGGCCAGGGCTGAACGGCGCTCAGCAGGATTGAGGTAATATTCCCAAAAGGTTTTTAATAAATCATCTACATCCTGAGTTTCAGTTTTTTCCAGGTTATCCAGATCAAGATAAAACTCGCGTAGCTTATCGGGAGTGTTTAAGTCGTTGCTGGATTTAATATAGGGATGAAGCTGAATTTTTAAGGCTGTAATTTCGAGGTGCCCCTGTTCCTGCTGCCAAAGCTGGTCGCGCAGTAAATACAGGGTATGAAACAGGATAAAGTGCGTCTGGAACAGTGAAAGAGAGGTATTGATTTTGGCATTTGCCAGTGCCGAATGCTGATCCTGACTCAGGGTGCGAATTAGTTCATACTCAGACAGACCGGTTGGGTACTCGGGGAGCAACTGCTCAAGTTGGCTAACGAGTTGTTCAATGGACGGGTGAGGCATGTGCAACAGGACAACGTTAGCCGGTTAACTATCATCTTCTTTTTTACGTATTCCAATTTGATCAATAGGAACGACAACACTTTTCCTGGGTTCATCAACATAACGTGGACGCATATCCATGCTACGTCCTTCTTCTGTGGCCAGTTCACTTTCACGAGCGCTGATCAGGGCCAGACAGCTACGCATATTACTGATGGTTTCATCTGTAAGCGGGTGACGTAGACCAGGCTTGGTGAAGGTTTCTTTAGCGACGGACGTCAGTACCTTACGCATGACCTGAAGGATTTGGGCTTCTTTGGATAATGGTTCTTGGCTCATTATTTTTCCTGCAATTTGTTAATTTCGTTGCCTATTCTATCAGGTTTAAAGCGAAATGTGACGCATGCGCTGATATGGTGCTATACCTGTAAAATCACACTCACTGGGTGGATTAATACATTTAAATTCAAACACTTTTGGTATAATCGACATTCCAGTGCAACGGTCTAGCCAAGTTTAATGACAGTAGAATCAAAACCTATATTTCGTCTGGTCTTACACCCCAAAAATATGTCATATGCACCTGAGTCCTGGGATGACATTGTCATGGTTCTGAGGGAAGAGGCTTTTCTTGGTGAAAGGTATACGGTAGACGAGCCTGGTAGATACTTTATTGGTGATAGCTTTTTACAGATGATCACCTTTATGGGGTGCTCTCCGCATATAGAGCTTGAACCTCTGGAACAGGGTGGGCTGGATTTCTGTCATGTGGCATTTAGTGAGATTTCATCATTAGCTCAGTTTCGTCATCATGAGCGAGATGTTTTTGCGCGCTGCCCCGAATGTGGTCGACGCGATCAAACCTGGCATGATTTTATTAATGCATGGGAACAGGCACCAGAGACAACACAATATCATTGCACTAAATGTGAAACGGTTAGTGCTGCAGAAGATATTCGCTGGCGCAACAGTGCGGGTTTTGCCTGTATGTTTATTGATATCTACAGTGTGTTTCCCAATGAAGGGGTACCAACACAACAGTTGTTGTCGTTGCTTAAACGGGTCTCTGGTGAAGAATGGAACTATTTTTATACGAATTGTTGAATTCTGTCTTGACAGTGACATATTGAACACCCAGACTCTTAAACTATGAACTACATGCATATTATTATCGCGATTCAATTTCGAGCCAGCCTGCGTAAGGTGTGGCCCGCGTCTGTGTGGTATGGAGAAAGCATGTAAGTTATAGTAATCTGCGTCGAATTCCAAAGCCACACATCTTTCGAGAGTGTGGTTTTTTTCGTTTTGGGTGTCAGGAATATTTAATCTGGGTGAATATGTTTAATGATTACGGAGAATAAAATGTCTATTCCGTCCGCATATATCGGGATCATTATTATATGGTCAACGACACCCCTGGGAATTAAATGGAGTGGTGAAGATGTTGGTTTTTTGTTTGGTGTCGCATCACGTATGCTCCTGAGTGCTGTGATATGTACAGTATTGATGTTGGTGCTTGCACGTAAACTACCCTGGCATCGAGAAGCGGTGTTGACTTATCTGGCTGGGTGTTTTGGGATATACGGCGCGATGATGAGCGTGTACTGGGGCGCGCAATATATTACTTCTGGCCTGGTGTCCGTATTGTTTGGTCTGACTCCAATCATCACGGGTTTACTTGCGGCTATGTTCCTTAATGAGCGTGCGTTTACACCAGGTAAATTACTGGGTGTGATCCTGGGGATTACAGGATTAGTGGTGATATTTGGGAATAAGATCAATTTTGGCCCTCAGGCTCACTGGGGAATAGCCGGTGTTTTACTTTCTGTATTCATCCATTCGACCAGTGCTGTCTTGATAAAACGCATTGATGCAAAAGTACCTGCGCTGGAAATTACCAATGGTAGTTTGTTGTTTGCTGCACCTTTATATCTTGTTACCTGGTTTGTATTTGATGGACAACTACCGGATCTCATTAGCACACGGACAGGGAGTGCTATAATTTACCTGGCAGTATTTGGTTCTGTTCTTGGTTTCATTATGTATTTCTATGTGCTAAAACATGTTGAAGCCAGTCGAGTAGCCCTGATTGCCCTGATGACGCCTGTATTGGCTTTGTTAATGGGGCAGTATTTAAATCATGAGGTTCTGGACCAGTATATCTGGCTGGGTACGGTATGTATTCTCATTGGTATGATCTGTTATCAATGGAGTCATAAACTGGATAGATATTTTATTCGCGCACAATAGTTTTTAAATATGAAGTGGTAAAGCCAATGTTATATCAAAAATTATTAAAATATAAATATTGGTTTTTTGGAGTCAGTCTGTTGGTGGCGGGATGTAATTCATCTTCCTCCGGCAGGCTTGAGGCTATCCTGGAAGATAAACAACTTGTCGTCATTACTCGAAATGCCCCTACAACCTGGTATGAAGATCGCGATGGTCAAGCAGGGTTTGAGTTTGAGTTGGTTACACATTTTGCTGACTATCTCGGTGTTAGAGTTAAAATTATAACAAGAGATAATGTCGGTGAAATTCTTGAGGCATTAAATGATGGCGATGGGGATATCGCTGCGGCAGGGTTGACTAAAACCAGCGAACGTGAAGATGGCTTTTTATTTGGGCCAGGTTATCAGGAAGTAAAACAACAACTGGTTTGTCGACGAGGTGGTGCGCGGCCAAAAAAAATAGAAGAGCTTATCGATATAGAATTATCCGTATTAGCAAATAGCAGCTATGCTGAACGACTTGAAGCATTGAAAGTCAAGCATCGTGATCTAGAATGGAATGTGATTGAGTCGGCCAACACTGAAGATTTACTCGAACAAGTCTGGCAACAAAAAATAGATTGCACGATTGCTGATTCAAATATTGTTGCAGTTAACCGCCGTTATTTGCCTGAACTCAGTGTCCGGTTTGATATTGGAAAGGCGGACACTTTAGCATGGATGATGCGCCTGGATGCAGGCAGTTTAAATAACAAAGTACAGGACTGGTTTGATGAAATCAAACGAGACGGTGTACTGGAAAAACTTACAGAGAAGTATTACGGACATATAAATAAGTTCGATTATGTCGACACGCGCGCTTTAACTCGGAAAATAAAAAGAGTTCTTCCTAAATATAAAGATATGTTTATACAGGCAGGGAAAAAACACGAAATAAACTGGACATTATTGGCGGCACAGTCCTACCAGGAATCACACTGGAACCCACGTGCAAAAAGTCCAACAGGCGTACGTGGAATGATGATGCTGACCTTACCCACTGCCCGTGAACTGGGAGTCGAAAGCCGGCTGGATGCTTATGCAAATATAATGGGTGGTGCAAAATATCTGGCAAAATTAATGAAGCGTTTACCAGAAGATATTACTGGTGAGGATCGGATCTGGATGGCACTGGCAGCTTATAATATTGGTTATGGACACTTGCGTGATGCTTTTGAACTGGCACAGCGTGAGAATAAAAATCCTTATTTGTGGGTGGAATTGCAGGAAGTATTACCTTTACTGGCCAAGAAAAAATACTATAAGACCTTAAAGTATGGTTATGCGCGTGGCTGGGAACCAGTACGTTATGTAAATAGTATTCGTGATTATGAGGATATTATTAAACAGCATTTGGGAGAAAAGAGCACGACAACTGAAGCATCTCTTTGATACAGTTTTTAGTTGACGTTTTTTGTGAGGCCAGCTTGTTGCACAATGTGTATGAAATTCTCTGAGGGTCGGCCAAGTAAAAATCCCTGCACATGGGTAAACCCAAGCTCTTCAATCAAACGTAACATCTTTTCATCTTCAACGCCTTCGGCAACAAGATCGTAACCTGCAGCCAGAATCATTCTGGCAACATCAACCGCAATTTGACGTTGGGTGTCATTACTTTCCAATGCGCGTACCATTGAAATATCAAACTTAACAATATCAACAGGCATACTTGCAAGATACCGCAGAGATGAATAGCCGCTGCCGAAATCATCCAGTGCAACCTTATATCCATAACTTCGAAGCTCGTTCAGTACTTCAGTGGCTTTATGTAATTCTGTAATCAGGGCTGTTTCTGTCACTTCAAGAATGATGTGATAAGTGTCAAGATAGCGAGTTAAACTCTTTAATGATTCAAGGATACGTGGCTGTACCAGGCTGGTGCCTCCCAGATTAACAGATAATGTTATATCTTCCGGTATGCTTTTGTTATCAAATTGTGATTTGAGGTGTGACAGAATAGCAAGATCAAATTCCATGTCGAGATTTTCTGCATGAACAACAGGAAAGATATGTGATGGCATTATCATTCCTTCATTGTCTGTTAGTCTTGCTAATACTTCATAAAAGTTAGTTTGTGTTGGGTTAAGACTGAGAATAGGCTGGAAGTGTAGAATAATACCCTTTCCATTTTCTATAGCATCGTATACAGCATGAATATAGCGATTTGAAACAATGACACCTTCCTGACCCTCCATTCCCTTTTCATACTGAACAACTTTTCCATATGAAGGTCCTTTTGCCTGATACATAGCAATATCCGCCTGTTTATGTAACATACAGATCTGTTCAGGTTGAGTTCCTTTGGCATGAGAAAGCCCGATACTAAAACGTATCGGCTCCTTGATTCCCAGCGCTCTAAAAGGATATTTTTCTACAGCCTGTTGACATTGTAACGCCAGTTTCGAAGCTTCGTCTGCTGTGGTGTTAGCCATATGTATTACAAACTCATCACCGCCAATTCGGTACAGCTTGTCATATTCACGAATACAGGTTTTTAGGCATTCTGCAACGGCCTTAATGACATTGTCACCAATAGCATGTCCATAGGTATCATTAATCGCTTTGAAATGATCGCAATCAAAGAGTATGACTGAAATATTAATATCCTGTCCACGAATCAGACTGGTTAATTGTCTCCAGTCATCATCATAGGCTCGACGATTAAGTACACCGGTAAGCGGATCATGGTGAGCCATGAGCCAGAGTTCCTTGTTTTTTTGATCGAGACTGGAATGCATGAATCCAAGATCGTGTTGATATTGCTCGAATGAATATCGTAATAATTCCAGTTCTTTGATTGCAAACGTGCCCAAAGTATCTGTTTTATTTGCGAGCGACTTGCTTTTACTATGGCGGATATTATCAATATGTGTGGATAGCTGACGTAAAGGTTTCTGAAAAAGATAATAGATGATTAAAGTAGCACATAACCCCAGGAATACAATTAGGGTGACAGTTCGCAATAAGGTGTCTTGTATTAAATCTTCCAGTGCCTGAGCCGTTGGTATAGGACGAGATGAAAACTGGATGATGTCAGTAAGTTGTTTTCTATTATAGCTGATACCTGGACTGGCATTAAAACTGATGGTAGTTGCATCTACATAACGAAAACTATTCTCTGTGCGTATAGCGTCCAGGAAATCAATATTCAACCCGGCGTAACCCCGAAGCTTTCTTGCCTGATCAAGTACTGGATGAAAAAGGTAAAGTGAAAAACTTCCCTGAAACTGCTTAAAGTAGAGTTTTTCTAAAGGGGCAATGACTGGAATTTCGAAACTGCTATTATTATTTCGCAGTATGTTTCTATTTGAGTCATAGAGTTCTATATTTTTAACGTATGCACTCAGAATTCCAGTGCCGAATGCCCGATTATTTTTCCAGTATCCATAAAAATCAGGGTTGTTGTATTGTTGAACGACTTCGTTCCAGAGTGAAAACTTGTCGACCTGAATTTGAATTTTTTCAAATGTTTCCTCAATAGCATCTTCAATTTCACTTGCGGCAGCTTTTTCATTACTTTGTTGAGCTATAGTCTGAATGGTCTGCATGTGCTTCATCATCCATGCACCTACAAGACTAAATAATATGATGGAAATAATCAAAAATCCGATTAGCAGGATGTTCCCTGATATTGTATACCGTTTTCCAGCCATGATTACTTGCTGGCCTTGCCTAATATATCAATGGCATTATATATTGCGTCATGTAAATCAAATTCTGAACTATTGCTAAAGAAATGATTGGCATTATTAACGGTGAGAACTTTTGCTCCATGTTTAGACAGTTTGTTGTTCCAGTTTTCAGGTGCTAACTTGTCTTCATTTCCCAAAATATGTACAACAGGATAGACTGCGTTTTTTAAAAAATTAAAAAATACTTCTTCATTAATGTGTGCATAACTAATGAATGCAGCAGGGTGTGTTGCGTAGTTCCCCCGACAATACGCCAGGTGATATTTATTTATAACGATCGTATTGTTTTGTGCGAGTTTCGTAGCTAATGAAATCTGTTTATTTAAAACAGACAGGGTATTCTTTGCATTTGGTGTTGTAGGGCTAACGGACACTAATCCCGTAATGTTTAATGGTTGTTTCCGTTTAAGGCCAATGTAACTTAACAGACGTAAACTACCACTACTATGTCCAATCAATATTAAGTTCTTATGGCCTTTAAGGGCAAGCCAGTCAATCCAGTCATCCAGTTCATTATTGTGGTCACCATATTGATGAGTATGTATTGCATCACAGGCTAAACTTTGATTGCGATTATCAATGCCCAGACTTAAGGTTGGTGCAAGTACACTGTAACCACTTGCCGCCAGTTCGTCAGTCATTGACTGGATGGTACTAAAGGTGTGAGTTTGTAAAAAACCATGCAGTAATAATAAAACGGGTTTGTCTTTATCTCCTTCTCGGTAATCAGCCAGCGCGGTAATTCCATTATTTAATGTGAATTGTATTGTTGCCGCATGGGAAGTTGAATTGCTGCCGAAAGCTAAAAATAGAAACAACAATAGCACCAAAAAAGATGGATGATGAAGCTTGGGAACCCAGCTATCCAATGAAACGGAATGAATCGATATAGTTTGGATTTGCAAATGGGAATGTGACAATGACCACCTCAGAAATTACTCTGCTATGTGTCTATTTCCACCACGTTCTATCTCGGTGAGAAGAAATTCAAAGGGCTAGTTAGTTATATTAAGAATAGTATAAACCATATATTTTAATCTGCGATGAGATGTTCATCACATATGGTGCTGGCCCGATTAAATCAGGCAGGTTTTTGCTTAATAACCTTTTGATATGGCCGGGATATTTCTATCCGTATTAATTCAGGAATCGTGGTAGTGGGAGACAACATAGTCCTCAACAATTTGCTGGAATTCGGTAGCGATATTATCACCCTTTAGGGTCACGGTTTTTTCGCCATCAACATAAACTGGAGCAACAGGCTTTTCGCCAGTGCCGGGGAGACTAATACCAATATTGGCATGTTTGCTTTCGCCCGGACCATTGACTACGCAGCCCATCACCGCAACACTCATATTTTCCACACCTTTATATTGATCACGCCAGACCGGCATTTGTTGGCGTAGATATGTTTGAATATCCTGAGTCAGTTGCTGAAAGTAGGTGCTGGAGGTGCGACCACATCCCGGGCAGGAAATAACGCCAGGGGTAAATGCCCGGAGTTCCAGAGCCTGCAAAATTTCCTGAGCAACGACAACTTCTTCACTGCGATCACCGCCAGGTTGGGGCGTGAGAGAAATTCGAATAGTATCACCAATACCCTGTTGCAATAACACGCTTAGCGCTGCGGTGGAGGCAACAATCCCTTTCGAGCCCATGCCGGCTTCCGTTAGTCCAAGATGCAACGGATAATCACAACGCTCAGCAAGGTTTTGGTAAACCTGAATCAGGTCCTGTACAGCACTCATTTTGCAGGAAAGAATAATCTTATTGTGGCCCAGCCCCAGCGCTTCAGCCTGTTCTGCACTTTGCAGGGCCGAGGTAATCATGGCATCCAGCATAATGTCCCGAGGTTCTTTGGGGATAGCCAGTTTCGCATTTTCATCCATGATCCTGGCCAGCAGTGCTTGATCCAGGCTACCCCAGTTAACACCAATACGAATTGGCTTATCATATTCGCGGGCTATTTCAATCATGCGAGCAAATTGCTCATCTCGTTTTTTGCCCTTACCAACATTACCGGGATTAATTCTGAACTTGGCCAGTGCACTGGCACATTGAGGGTAATCAGAAAGGAGCTTATGTCCATTAAAGTGAAAGTCGCCAATTAAAGGGACATAACAGCCCTGAGCATCCAGTTTTTCGCGAATCAGGGGAACGGCTTTTGCTGCTTCGGCAGAATTAACTGTGATACGAACCAGTTCTGAACCAGCTTTAGCCAGTTCAGCCGTTTGTTTTGTCGTTGCATCGACATCAGCCGTATCCGTATTCGTCATGGATTGCACAACGATTGGGGCGGAGGCTCCCATAGCAACATGGCCAACATTAACGGTGACCGTTTTTTTGCGTGCAATCGCGGGGTTAGTATATGACATGGAATGAAAAATCCTGCTGAACTAGATGGTTTTATATCGGCTTGCATTATATTAAAGGCTGTATGGATCATACCATATTGAGCTGGGGTGCCAGAATTAAAAAACCATGCGGGCTTATAAAATCAGGACTTTCAGACTAAAAAGGCTCTATAATATCAGCCGAAATTAGGGGACATTTTCTGTTTTTCAGTACTTTTATCAAGAGACTTATACATGGGCAAGCAGGCAAAAAAGAAAAAACCAACTATGGCCGATAAGGCTGATCGTCACGTACTTTATCAGGCTTCTGTGCAGTGCCCTGAAGCTGAAGTTGAGTTCTTTGACAAAACATTTCGCGAACTCCGCGGACGTGATGCCAAAAGTCTAAAGGAAGATTTTTGTGGTACAGCTTTGTTAGCAACCGAATGGTGTAAAAGTGATCTGGAACGCACAGCTATTGGTGTGGATATTGACGAAGAAACACTGGAATGGGGAAAGAAAAATAATATCAAGCCTGCCGGAAAAGACGTCGCTAAACGCATAACCCTGATAAAAGATGATGTCAAAAATGTAACTAAGCCCAAAGTTGATATCGTTTCAGCTTTTAATTTTAGTTACTGTCTGTTTGAACAGCGTGATGAATTAATTAAATACTTCAAACAAACCCGCAAAAGTTTAAAAGATGATGGCCTGCTTATCCTGGATCTGTTTGGAGGCACTGAGTGTGCCGATGTGCTGGAAGAAGAAACTGAGCTGGACGAATTTGATGCGACCTATATCTGGGAACATGTTTCTTTTAATCCTATCAATAATCATATGGCCTGTGCGATTCATTTTGAATTCGATGATGGTTCACGCATGGACAAAGCTTTTACCTATGAATGGCGTTTATGGTCAATCCCTGAAGTACTGGAAATGCTGGAAAAAGCCGGTTATGCCAAAACCCGAGTTTACTGGGAACGTTACGAAGAAAGTGATGATGACGATGATGAGCTGGAAGGTACCGGTGAATATTACGAGACTACCGAGGTAGAAAACCAGGAGTCCTGGATGATCTACATAGTTGCTGAGCCGGGCTAAATAGAGGTTCCTAAAAGGTGACCAGTTTAGACCGTTCGCCCTGAGCTTGTCGAAGGGTGAATACACGTAAATATAGATATTTCATGCTTCTTGTTCATGGTTCGCACTTCAGAACCCCTTCGGGTTTCGTCAAGTATTTCCTACGCTTCGCTACGGTCACAAGGCTCTCCCGAGTAATACCGAAGGGCTCACCACGAACGGTAAGTTTGAAGACGGTCAGTAATTAGCAACATCTATTTAGGATTAAACTGGAATCGAACCAGAACAGTAACTTATTATTTTTTCTTACTTCTTTGGCTCAGCATGATAAGGCGATTCCCGCGTTTTATCATGGATATGCATGCGGTATTCAACAAAGTCTTCCTTTTTATCAAAGTGCATAAAAGGATTGCCTTCAACCTGTGCTGACATGGTGGACGTTTCACTGTCAGCATAGTTGTGTCCGGGCAGGATAATGGTGTTCCCGGGCATGTCTTCACCAAGATGTTTTAAGGTATTGTGCATCACTTCTGGATCTCCACCAGCAAGATCGCAACGTCCACAGCCCCAGACAAACATGGTATCGCCAGTGATCAGGTGATCATGAACATGGTAACAGGCTGAGCCGGGGGTATGGCCGGGGGTATGCAGAATCTCAATATTGGTTTTACCCAGTTTAATGATATCTCCACCGTGGTGCAGCGTGGGTAAGTTGAGTTGTTGCCCCCAGAACTGGGCTTCTGGTTTGAGCAGGTGTAACTGGGCATCATACTTATTCAATACCTGCTCAATACCATTGATATGATCATGATGACTGTGAGTTAGCAGGATATCCGAAATGATGACGCCCTTGTCCTTTGCTAACTGAATAATCTCAGGGACGTCCCAGGCTGGATCGACGACAGCGGCCTGCTGAGTGGCATTATCAATAATCAGATAAATAAAATTTTCCATCGGCCCCAGTTCCAGGGCTTCGATGCGATAGGTTTCAGCGTTGGCAACTTCACTCATGGTGTACTCCTGAGACAGAATAGAATTGATAATAGAACAATGGATAACGACAATAGCATATTTATAAACCACCTGGTTTATTGGTTGTCAGCTTTATATATTTTAGGTCCAACGGTAGAATAATTACGTTTTTGATACGAAAGGAAAAATAATGAAAGCCGATTTCTGGCATCATCGTTGGCAGGACAATCTTATCGGATTTCATCTGGATGAGATTAATCCTTACTTAAAACAGTTTTATTCTCAACTTGGTCTGGAAAAGGGACAACGAATTTTTGTTCCCTTATGTGGCAAGACTCTGGATCTGGTTTGGCTAGTAGAACAGGGGCAGGAGGTTACAGGGGTAGAGATTAGCCCATTGGCGGTGGAACAGTTTTTTGCAGAACAGGACTGGGAAGTACAGGTTGAGCAGATATCGAGTTTTAGTATTTATCGTGCTGCCGGTATCACCCTGTACTGTGGTGATTTTTTTGAGCTGACTCCGGACAGGCTAGGCAAGGTGGATGCCGTGTATGATCGCGCTTCCCTGGTAGCACTACCACCTGAAATGCGAACTAATTATGCCGCTCATCTGGGGCAATTATGCCCGGCAGCGATTCCCCGGTTACTGGTAAGTCTGGATTATGATCAGACAAAAATGGGTGGACCACCCTTTGCGGTGAGTGAGCTGGAAATTGCCAAATTGTATGCAGGGGAATTTAATATAGAGAAACTACTTGCTCTGGATATTTTGGATGAACGTTTCCGACAGAAGGGGCTAGATCATCTGGAAGAAGCGGTTTATCTTTTAAAATGAGTCGTAAGAGCAGTAGCGTCAGGGTGAAACAGGGATAGAAACCAGGCCAGAAAACGGGACAGATAGTGGTTAAAATCATCAAGATATCCGGCTAAGTGGCCGATATTCTTCTGTAATGAGTGTATTTTCATTTTTTATCTGAATACTGGGTGAGGTCATAACAAGGTGTTGCGTCGAAGTCTTTTTTTACTGTGCCTGTGTCTATCATGGCCTGCCATGGCAGAACCGGGGTTTTATTTATACCAATTACCGGATGGCTCGCGCACGGTCTCTGATCGCCTACTGTATGGTAAGGAATATAAACTGATCCGTAAAAGTGAGAATGTAAGCGGGATTGGACGTATGGTGGCAGGAGCCTATCAGCCGGCTGCAGGTGAGAATGTAAAACGGTTTGAAAGTTTGATTGAACGGGTTGCCGAACGTCATGAGGTAGATACGGCTCTGGTGAAAGCGGTGATCCATACCGAGTCTTATTTTAATCCTAATGCAACTTCGCGAAAGGGTGCATCAGGTTTGATGCAATTGATGCCTCAGACTGCTCGACGCTATGGTGTGATTGACCTCTACAGCCCGCAGCAGAATATTGATGCAGGTGTCCGCTATTTGCGCGACCTGTTACAACGTTATGACCATCGTTTGCATCTGGTACTGGCAGCCTATAATGCCGGAGAAGGAGCTGTTGATAAATATAAAGGGATTCCGCCTTATAAGGAAACCCAGCGTTATGTCAAAAAAGTTATGCAGTTTAAATCTCGTTACACTCGAACAAACTAAGCCTTATTTTTAAGTGATTATTCATGTCGACATGGATGCATTCTATGCTTCCGTTGAAGAACGTGAACAGCCAGGCTTGCGAGGTCGCCCTGTTATAGTTGGTGGTGCTGCAGAATCACGTGGAGTTGTTGCTGCGGCAAATTATGCGGCACGTAAGTTTGGAATACATAGTGCAATGCCAACATCACAGGCAGTACGGCTTTGTCCGGATCTGGTTTTGCTTCGACCTCGGATGAGTTTATACAGTGAAGTGTCGCAACAAATCCATAAAATTTTCTTGCGCTATACACCAGAGATAGAACCATTGTCACTGGATGAAGCCTTTCTTGGCGTTGACGCCAGCGAGCGCCTGTTTGGTTCTGCCCATGATATTGGCTTAGGTATCAAGGAAGATATCAAAAACGAACTTTCCCTTGTGGCTTCAGTCGGCATAGCGCCAACCAAGTTTGTCGCAAAAATTGCCTCTGATATTGATAAGCCGGATGGTTTTAGGGAAGTGGCTAAATCAGACGTACAGGCTTTTCTGGATCCACTTCCCGTTGGTCGTTTATGGGGAGTAGGCAAAGCCACCAATGCAGAATTTGAACGTCTGGGAATAAAAACTATTAAACAACTCCGGCATCAACCACTTGATGCCATAGAGTATCGTTTTGGAAAGTCAGGAAAACATCTTTGGGAACTGGCTCATGGTATTGATCCTCGTGTTGTCGTTACCGATCAGAAGGCCAGGTCTATTTCTAATGAAACCACGTTTGCCAGTGATATACGAGAATCGGCTGTATTACGCAGCATACTCATGGATCTTACCGAGCAGGTCAGTTTTCGTTTGCGTCGCCATAACTATTATTGCACGACTGTTCAGATCAAATTACGTCACGCTGATTTTAAAACCATTACACGTTCACAGTCTCTGCCTAACAATACACAGAACACACAGGATATCTGGAAAACAGCGGTTGGGTTACTGGATAAAGCATTAGCAGGGAAATCCACACCAATCCGATTACTGGGAGTTGGTGTGAGCGGTTTAACAAAACAGGCTCAGGGTATTTTGCAGGAAGATTTATTCAGCACAACCACGACAGAAAAAGAGCAGAAGCTGGACCATATTGCGGATGATATCAAAAACCGGTTTGGAACAGGGAGTATTAAACGGGCAAGTGGCTATAAGAAAAAGGATTAAAGCTACTTAACATAGTAGCTTTAAGAAGTTTCTACCTGTTTTTCTGTGCGCGCTAAACAGATGAATGCACTGATTTATCAGGAATCTGGTATATTGTATTTTCAATTTGATAACCACATATACGGATTTAATATCCTCCTGATTTGACTGGTTATAAAATCAGGATCATCACAGAATTACTTTTCGTCGCATAAGGACTAAATTCATGGCAGATCTGGCCAAGCAACAACCTGCATCATCTCCGAAAGCTATTTATCTAAAAGATTATATTCCCCCGGCTTACCAGATTGAGAAAATTGATCTGCATTTCGAGTTAAATGAAACTGATACTCAGGTACGTTCGAATTTGAAAGTGGTACGTAATCAGGATGCAGGGAGTGATACTCCACTGGTACTGGATGGCGTAGAACTGTCACTTGAAAAACTGAGTATTGATGGTCAGGAGTTATCTGATGACAGGTATCAGATAGAAGAAGAGCAACTGATTATCAACAATGTACCAGATAAATTTGAACTAGAAGTCATTACCCGGATAAATCCAGAAGATAACACCGCACTTGAAGGCCTGTATGTTTCCAGTGGTATGTTCTGTACTCAATGTGAGGCGGAGGGATTCCGTCGTATCACCTATTTTCCAGATCGACCCGATGTGATGTCACGTTATACCGTGACGGTTGTAGCGGACAGGAGCAAGTACCCCATCCTGCTATCTAATGGCAACCTTGAAGAAAAAGGTGAACTTGATGATGGTCGTCACTGGGCTCGTTGGGGTGATCCCAGTCTTAAGCCCAGTTATCTGTTTGCACTGGTCGCAGGTGATTTAGCCTGTCAGCAGGATAGTTTTACAACAATGAATGGTCGTGAAGTAAGCCTGCATTTATATACTGAAGCAGAGAATAGTCATAAATGTGAACATGCCCTGCGCTCGCTGAAACAGGCGATGAAATGGGATGAAGATACCTATGGACGTGAATACGATCTGGATATCTATATGATCGTCGCTGTGAATGACTTCAACATGGGTGCCATGGAAAACAAAGGCCTGAATGTGTTTAACTCCGCCTGTGTGCTTGCAAGTCCGGATACCGCGACTGATGATGATTTTTATCGTATTCAAAGCATCATTGGTCATGAGTATTTCCATAACTGGTCAGGTAACCGGGTGACCTGTCGTGACTGGTTCCAGTTAAGTCTTAAAGAGGGGTTTACCGTTTTTCGTGATGAAGAATTTTCCGCCGATCTAAATTCCCTTGCTGTTAAACGAATTGATGATGTGAATGTATTACGTAGTCACCAGTTTGCTGAAGATTCTGGGCCTATGGCTCATCCTGTGCGTCCCGACCATTATATTGAGATCAGTAATTTCTATACGGTTACTATTTATAATAAAGGGGCGGAAGTAGTACGTATGCTACGTAACCTGTTGGGGTGGGATGGTTTTCGCAAAGGGACGGATCTATATTTTTCTCGTCATGATGGTCAGGCCGTAACAACAGAAGATTTTGTTAGAGCAATGGAAGATGCCAACGATGTTAAATTGTCTGAATTCCGTCATTGGTATAGCCAGGCGGGGACTCCGGAGCTAACCATTACTGAAAAGTACGACCTACAAACACAAACCTATACACTGACAATAAAACAGTTCTGTCCAGCAACGCCTTCACAGGATAAAAAGTTACCTTTCCATATTCCTTTAACTATCGCATTACTGGATGAATCAGGTAATGAGATCGGCTTACAGCTTGATGGAGAATCCGAGGAATCAGTACAAACTGAAAGAACATTGTCCATTACTCAACAGGAACAAATCTTTAAGTTTATAAACGTACCTGTAAAACCAGTGGTATCACTGGGTCGAGGGTTTAGCGCACCAGTTAAAATCAAAGCTCCTTATGATAAAAAGACACTGGCCTTTTTGTTTGCCCATGATACGGATGAGTTTAATCGCTGGGATGCCGGACAAAAACTGGCGATAAACATAATGCTTAAACTGATCAAGGATTATCAGTCAGGTAAAGCACTCGAACTGGATCCTCTACTAATCAAAGGTTTCCAGAAAACCTTAAACAATACTAAATTAAACAAGGCTTTGATCGCTCAGGCATTGAGTTTGCCTTCAGAATCCTATATGGCTGATCAATGTGATATCGTAGACGTTGAAGCCATTCATGCAGTACGCCAGTTTATTCGACAACAATTAGCCAGGGAACTGGAGCAGGACTGGCTACGAGTTTATGAGAGCAATAAGGTAAAAAATGATTATGATTTTAATGCGGATGATATGGCCCAACGGGATATTAAAAACCTGTGTTTGTCCTATTTAATGGAATTAGATAATCAGGATATTCATAAGCGTTGTATGAAGCAGTATAACGAAGCAAATAATATGACGGATGTACTCGCTGCATTAGCCTGTCTGAGTCATTATGATATTTCTGAAAGGCAGGAAGCGCTGGATAACTTTTATCAAAAATGGCAACAGGACAAACTGGTTGTTGATAAATGGTTTGCTCTGCAGTCCATGTCACGTTTACCCGCCACTTTAGATAAAGTAAAAACGCTGATGCAGCATCCAGCTTTTTCCATTAAAAATCCAAACAATGTTCGAGCTGTCGTTGGCCGTTTTTGCGCGGGTAATCCAGCACAGTTTCATGCTGGAGACGGTTCAGGTTATCAATTCCTTGCCGATGTCGTACTGGAGCTGGATTCGTTGAATCCACAGATTGCAGCACGGCTGTTACAGATCATGAGTCGCTGGCGGCGTTATGATGAAGCCCGTCAGGATCTAATGCAAGAACAGCTACAACGTGTGGCGAACAAGGAAGGTTTATCGAAAGACGTATTCGAGATCGCGTCAAAATGTCTGGAATAAAATAAATCTATATTTGGGGTCAGTGTAAAAACTCAACACTATCACAGAAAGATATTTTTACACTGACCCCAAATATCCCCAAATATCCCAAATATCCTTAGATTTTTGATTGTTCTATTTCTCATTTTATAACTTTTAGTAATTTCACAATTTTCTTTTCATCTATCTCGTCGAAGCTATATATTTTAATATGCCGCGTTAGTTTTCCTTTGCCTTCAAATAAACCAATTTCTTCAGCAGACAGTCCTTCAATAAAAAAACCAATATTGACATGATCTTTAAGGCCAACAATATAATATTTGTTTTCGTATGATGGTACTCCATTCTTCATTGATTCTTCTAAATCAGGAAAAGCTTTTATTATTATCTTCCGTACTTTCTCACAAATTTCCTTTTGTGGTGATGGTAGATTATCGAGGTATTTTTTTATTTCCTTGTTCATATGATTGCCTCTTCATCAAGTATTTCCTGTGCTTCGCTACGGTCACAGGCTCGGCTTTGGCATCCTGCGTCGCTCTACCTCCTGCGTCCATGCAGTCGTCAGGGGGAACGGTTAAAACTGGATACCTTTTTAGGAAGAGTTAATCAGGCCGGTGAAGCGATATTGGCTTCACCAATGGCTTCGGTTTTTAATTGTTCAGCAAAGTCCAGCATACGCTTTAAAGAACGCATGGCTTGATTTCGAATGAGCGGATCAACATGAACTTCGTTGTCGCCGGTTTCCAGGCTATGGGCCAGATTTTCCAGTCCATTCATCGCCATCCAGGGACAGTGGGCACAACTACCACAACTGGCACCGATGCCACCGGTGGGGGCTTCGATAAAACGTTTGCCGGGTGCGACCTGTTTCATTTTATAGAAAATCGCTTTATCGGTTGCGACGATAAAGGTGTGGTTGTCCATTTCAGCCGCGGCCTTAATAATCTGGGTTGTTGATCCCACCAGATCTGCCTGATTAATAATATCCATCGGAGACTCTGGATGAACCAGTACCGCCGCTTCGGGATGCTGGTTGCGCAGTTTGAATAGTTCCTTAGCCTTGAATTCATCATGCACGATACAGGAACCCTGCCAGAGCAGCATATCGGCTCCAGTCACTTGCTGGACGTAGCCTCCGAGGAAACGGTCGGGAGCCCAGAGTACTTTCTCTCCGCGTTCATGCAGGTATTTCACTACTTTGGTTGCGATACTGGACGTCACGACCCAGTCTGCTCGGGCTTTTACTTCGGCGCTGGTATTGGCATACACCACAACGGTGCGGTCTGGATTAGCATCACAGAATTCACTGAATTTATCGGCTGGACAGCTCAGATCCAGTGAACATTCAGCATCCAATGTCGGCATGAGTACCCGTTTTTCGGGATTGAGGATCTTGGCCGTTTCTCCCATGAAACGAACACCGGCTACCACGATAGTCGAGGCCTCATGGGTATGACTGAAACGGGCCATTTCCAGTGAGTCAGAGACACAACCGCCGGTTTCATCGGCCAGCATCTGTAAATCATCATCCGTGTAATAATGCGCAACCAGTACAGCATTTTTTTCTATTAACAGCTGTTTAATACGGGCACGAAGGGCTTCTCGTTTTTCTTCAGCAAGGGGCTGCGGTCGAACTACCGACATGGCTAGTTCACGAATTTGGTCGTCATCGATTTCAAAAGGGGCTTCTGCTGTATTCATAATTCGATTAAATGTCGGCTGATGCTTGTTGTTGACCCTGGTCGTGGCCACTATTTCGATAATGATTATCTGGGGTTAATAAAAGTGTAAATCAATCCTGCTTATATTGCATAGCTACTCATAGGGGATAGGGCTTAAAGTTAAGGTTAATTATTACCAGTTCCTTGTAACTTTTTGTTTTTATAGTATTATTAACTCTAGCTGTCAATAATATGAGAATAATAATGATGGATCGCCAGAAAATTATCGACAAAATCAGTAAATGCATGCGTTTATCTGAATCCTGCAACCCGAATGAAGCCGGGGCCGCTTTACGGCAGGCACGTCGTTTAATGGAAAAATATGATGTTTCTGAAGAACAGATCCATGCCATGCAGATGGAAGAAGCTTCTGCCGCCAAGGGACAGCATTTTAACCCACCTTTCTGGGCATTGGCACTTTCTGATGTTGTAGCCAAGGCCTTCGACTGCCAGGTCCTCATTGCTCGGCGCTTTGGCAGGCAGCCAGAATATCGCTTTATTGGTGTCTCCTGTGCTCCCAGTGTGGCCAGTTATACGTTTACCGTTCTTTTTCGCAAGCTCGAACAGGCTAGAGAGAGTTTTTTGATCCCTGCTGGGGATTTGAATGAAGAGGAGTGTAATCGCCGTCGGGATGTTTTCGCCCAGGCCTGGTTATTCCGAGTGGCCAGTAAAGTCAGGGAGTTTGTTGCTGATAATAAAGTGCGTGAGGCGGTAGATAACTATGTGAAAGAAAAATATGGGGATACGGATGATCTTGTTCAGGATCCTGTTGATACGGATCATGGTGACTTTGAGGACATTCTCTCGGGTATGCGTGCGGCCGAAGAGGTGGCTTTGTATCGTTCTATGTCCGAACTTCTGGTTCCACGCCAGTTGCCCAAGGCCGTAGCTTCTAACTGATTAGTCATATATGTAAGTACGTACTTACGCTCTACACCTTCTGCTTGTTCTAAGTAGAAAATATTCATCATGTAAAAACAATAACTTAGCTACTCTTAAATGAATAGGGTAAGCGGGTGAAACCTTTTCCCCAAATCAAGTATCATATAAGTCTATTTCGCTCTATATTCACTGCAATGATGAAGGAATAACAACGTTTGCCATGGCTGCGGTAATTACATATCGGCAAGACAGGAATATCAAAAAGGTCCCCTGTGAGTCCATTTTGACGATTGGAAGGGATAAAAACAGTGATATTCTTCTGTCCGGTGCGCATGTTTCACGAAACCATGCCATGGTTCGTTGCGTGGGCCCGGATGATTATTATCTCATTGACAGTGGTAGCTCTAATGGCAGTTATATCAATCGTCAGCGTGTCACGATTCCGAAGCTTCTACGTTCAGGGGACTGCATTACCATAGGTCAGACCGAGCTACTGTTTACCCAGGAAGTAAAAAAAGATCCCCGTGCCAATACCATATCCATGCAGGATACCCTGATTTCGGATACCCCGGAGATTAAGCAAATCACAATTTTAGTCGCTGATATCCGTGGATTTACCTCGCTTTCAGAGCGAGTGAATATTCGTACGCTCAGTAAATTTATGAATTCCTGGTTCCACAAAGTCAGCAACGCTATTTTTATTAATGGTGGGGTGGTGGATAAGTTTATTGGTGATTGTGTGTTTGCCTGCTGGGAGGCCGACCTGGATCGGCGCACAGTGATGCAGACATTAAAGGCCGCTTATGACATCAACCGGATCACCCAGGAACTTAACAAGAGTTATGCTGAGATTGGCGAGCAGATCAGAATTGGTGTGGGAATTAACACAGGAGCGGCGTCATTAGGAGTGGGTCAGGATAATACCGCATTGGGGGATGCCGTGAATGTGGCATTTCGCCTGGAAAGTGCCACCAAATTATTAGGAACAGATGTCGTCATCAGCGAAACCACTTATCAGCACTTGCCTGAAAGTCTGATAGAAGGTAAAAAACAACATGTAAAAGTAAAGGGTAAGCGTGACCCGGTCCGTATTTGTTGCCTGGAATTTTCTGAAATTGAACAGTTACTGAGAAAAATACACACAGACAAACAACGGGCTAATGACTTAAAAAATATTAAGTCAGCAAAATAATATTAACCGAGTAGTGCATCTGTCGGTAATAAAAATTATAATTTCAATTTTTAACCTCGTAAAAATACAAGTATTTACCTGCCGCTTACATTGCCGCTAATAAAATACGTTGTTGTAAATATAAAGCTGAGCAATAAGCAATATGATAATTAATAATGCGATATGGTATGGGTTGATCCCAGTTGGGATAATTCTCATTCTGTTTATTATTTTTTCCAAAAGTATTAAATCCTGGTATCAGGAATATTGTTTACGTAAAACAATTAAACAATTCGGTCATGATGTTTTGCACAACGTGATTGTGCCTGATGGTATGGACGGAACGGTTTTTATTGAAAACCTGGTACTGACAGCAAAGGAAATTATTGTAATTTCATTTGGCTACTATAAAGGCGTCATTTTTGCGGCTGATAATATTGATGTCTGGACCCAGGTATTTCGGAATCGCAGTTATCGGTTTTCAAACCCCTTACTCAAGCTTGAGCAGGAAACAGCCGCTGTACGGGCGCATTTACCCAGGGAAAATATTCATAACTTTATTTTGTATACTAAAGGGGCAGAGTTTCCCAAGGGCAAACCAGAAAATGTATTGTCCCTGGAAGAAGCACGGGAGCGGTTTTCGAACAAAGACAGTAGTGACGTCAATACTGAATTATTAAGTGCCTGGAATACACTCAAGCAGGTTGCCATTGTAGAGAACTAATATGCTGAAGCGTTTGAAGATTTTTTTGGAAGAGTCTTTATCTCAACCGGTTACTGAGAATAGTGATCCTCACACGATACAGTTAGCGGCAGCGTTGTTACTGGTCGAAGTGATGCATGCTGACCATCAAATTGATCATTCAGAAAGGGTAACAATTACACAAGCGCTAAAAAGTCTGTTTGACCTGGACGATGAAGAATCTGCTGAACTTCTGGAACTTGCAGAAAAACAGGCGAAAGATGTTATATCTTTACATGAATATACATCTATAATTAATAAGTCATTTGACGTAACGACAAAGCATATGTTGCTTGAAAAAATTTGGGCCGTTGTATTTTCAGATCAGGATATGGATAAATATGAAGAACATCTGGTTCGGAATATTGCCGAACTACTGTATATCAGCCATACAGATTTTATCCGAATAAAACACCGTATTATCTCCTCATAGAAAAATGGCATTAAAATAGAAAAGCTGTGATGCGGTACTCAGCGGTATAATCTTAATCAGGGTACTTTGTTGCAACAAAGGACAGCGTTAAATAGTCGGGATGACATGGTTAACATAAACTAACATCATACTATGCTTACACTACGATACAGTTCATTCTTACTTCTGGTTTTAATTAACAGTCTGTTTCAATCAACAGTTTTTGCAGCAGATCAAACAAAGGGCTACGTGGCCAGGGCCATGTTTACCACGGGGATTATTGAAAGAGAACCCGTTGATCAGGTTTTAATCCTCGATACTCGTACAAAGCAGCTTTATTTCTTTTCAGATATACGGCACATGGATGGCCAGTCAGTGATTCATCACTGGAAGCATAATGGTAAGCTGGTTTCCAAAAAAGAGTTTCCTGTTGAGGGTCCACGCTGGCGCATTTATTCGCAAAAAGATATTCCAGAAAATATGACAGGCACATGGACCGTGACAGTAACTGATGATCGTGGCTGGCCGATGAAGATTGTGAAGTTTGAATACATAACAGCAGGTCAGGGTCAGACGCTGGTTGTTCCCCTTGCTGTAGAAGAGTAATCGTCAGGTTCTTTAAAATAATATTGTCAGTGTAGTTTTAATTATTGTCCCGCTTCTTGCTGTGTACTCGGTTCCTCAGCCGGGACGGTATCAACATCAACTGCAGGAATGGTATCGGTTTCGATTGATACAAGATCTTTCCATTTATCTACCATTTTATTAAAAGTAGCTTCCGCTTCCTGCATGAGCTGAGATTCTTCTTTCTTGATGGCCAGCGCTGAGGGAAGCTCAATGGCTTTCTTCAGGTTACTAACTGGATTGATGGATGCCTTGGCCGTTAATTTGGGAGCCCCTTGATTTTGGGCAAACATATTTTGATCCAGTAACTCCGGCTTCATGACAATAAAGGTCGCGCCTACTGCAACGGTAACGATCAAGCTGGCGGCAACAGCAAAGATTCCTTTGCGTTTACTTCGTGTCGCCTGGGCAATGACCTCATCACGTTCACGCCTTGCACGATTGAACTCCTGAGCATTAAAGGGAGTAACAGCAGGCGTATCATCTCCTTCAATATTGAAAGAAGGAAGTTCATCTTCTTCGTGAGTTTGAGCTGTTTGAGAACCGCTTGTCTGATTGAGGACTGGAATATCATCCTGTTTAACAGAGGGTTCTTTGAAAATAAAGATGTCTTCGGCACCTTCAAGAATAATTCGATTATCCACACGTTTTATTTTTACTTCGGCCAGCGCCATACCTTCACCGGTTTTTTCCAGTTCCTGGTTTTGACGTTCCTGTTCGGCCTGTTCCAGCTTGGCTCGAATTTGTTCGGCCATCATGCGAGCCTGATCTTCTTTTTTAGCCTGCTGTTTCCGCAGTTGTGCTTTTTTTGCCTGTTCTTTTTTGATCTTAGCCTGACGTACCTGTTCAGCCTGTTCCTGTCTGGCCTGTGCGGCCTGTTCAGCCAGCTCCATCCTGGTACGTTCAAGTTCCTGGCGAAGTTGTTCGGCTTCTTCCTGCGCTAGCAGGCGAATGGCTTCCGCCTTTTGTTCCGCTTTCATCGTGGCTTCATTAATTACCTGCTGAGCCCGTTCCTGAGCATCACTGATAATCTGTTGTTTCTGCTGACCACTCAGAACCTGGGCCTTGGCAACGGTTCCTTCAATTTGTTCGCGTGCTCTGGCTAACTCGCTACGAAGTTGCTCGGCTTCAGCCAGTGCATTTTCTCGGATCTCTTCTGCATCATGGGCCGCTTTTTCTGCATTTTGTTTTAGCAGGGCCTGAGCCTGGCGACGAGACTCTTCCAGTAAGGTTTCACGTTTAATCCGTTCAACTCTGGATACGGTAGCGTGAGATTCCTCAATTTGTTTTCGGGCAGACTCCAGTTCCTGGTGTAGTTGTTCCGCTTCCTGCTCCGCTCGTAGGCGAATACTTTCGGCTTCCTGCTCAGCTTTCAGTGTTGTGTTAGCAATAACCTGTTGCGCATGTTCCTGTGCCTCTTCCAACATACGCTGGCGTTGTTTCTGTTCTTCAGTTTTTGCCTGGTTAAGGCTTTCCTGGAATTCCTGTTGGGCTGCTAATAATTCAGCCCGCATTTTTTCAGCTTCAAGTTGCGCCTGATGTCGTATGGCTTCGGCATCAGCCGCCGCTTTTCTTTTTTCTTCTTCATGCTGTGCGCGGCGTTGTGTTTCTTCTTTCTGTCGTTGTTCTTCGGTTTCCCGTCGTAACTGATCTCGTTCAGCTTCAAAGGCCGAACGCATTTCTGCTGCTTCTGTTGCGGCCTGTTGACGTATGATTTCCGCTTCCTGTTCTTTTTTGCGTACAGCATCCATCGCTATACGACGTTGTTCTTCCTGTTGTTCTTTAGCTCGTTGTGCATCAGCAACAATTTTGCGCGAGGTTTCTTCCATTTCAGTACGCAGTTGTTGAGCTTCATCTTCGGCCTGTTGACGAATTTGTGCGGCTTCAATCTGTGCCTGCTTACGTGCATGTGCGGCCACTTTTTCTGCTTCGGCAGCTACTTCTTTGGCATGATTCAGAGAATCATCCAGTGCGGCCTGACGTTTAACTACAGCTGCCGCTTCTTCTCGCGCTTTGAGTAATTCTTCATTTGCCTTATTACTAATAGCCTTGGCTTCAATTTTGAGTTTGGCCGCTTTTTCTTCAGCTTTGCGTGCACGTGAGGCTTCTTTCTCAATGCGCATTTTGGCTGAACGAATGGCGTTGTCACGTTGAGCAAGCTCTTCCTGTTGCAGACGGGCAACTTCCTGTTCGGCCTTACGCTGAGCCTGTTCGGCGGCGGCAACGCGTTTGGATAGTTGTTCAGCCTGATCATGAGCGACCTGGGCCTGTTGCTGAATTTTTTCAGCTTTTTCTTCCGCGACTTTACGTTTTTGATCGGCTGCTTGAACTTTACGATTATCTTTAGGTGCGACATTAACCGACAGGTTAGGAGCGGGTAATTGAATATTGGCGGCCTTGAGGCCACCTTTTAATACGTGACAGGTCAGGCCATGCTGGGTCAACAGGAATGCTGCCGCTGAACTCAGTGTGGCATCATTACAGCAAAGAATATAATCACGAGTTGGGTTTAAACCATCAACTTTAAGTCGCAACATGGATAAAGGAATATTGACCGAACCTTCAACATGAGTGGCGTGGTATTCCTCATGGGTGCGCACATCAATCAGCAGGCTGCCTTTACCAACACTTTCCAGCACATCCTTTTCTTCTGTAAACAGAATCAGAGGACTGGCCAGATAGGTCAAAAAATCTTTTTTATTAACGCGCATCAGGATGCCATCTTCAAGCATCGTAATATTGGCGTTACGTTTACTATTGGTGATTAGTGATTCTTCACCAAAACCATCACCTTCCTTGAGAATGGCCAGTTGCATTTCTTCAGCATTCGGGGCGGGTCGACGGGAAACGGCACATTTACCACTTTGTACTATGTAGTAATAGTCGTCCTTGGCACCCTGATGAATAATGACTTCTCCTTTAGATACAGGAAATTCTTCCATGGCCATAAGCAGGGCCTGGATATTTTCTGTTGGGAGTTTAAGAAACGCACGGGACTGAAGGAAACGGGTCATCCAGTAGCCGCCGTCATCGCCTCCCAGTTCTTCTACTTCAAATGTACCGGAGGGATTGTCGTCGCTCAGAATTTCGAGCAGATTGCTATCAATGATAACCAGAGTGGTTTCAGTTTTGGTGCGGCCAGAGCAGGGGCGCGGTAGCTCCTGTGCAAGTGGCAGAGAAGCATCTTTAGATTTGGCTTTAATGATTTTATTTTTCTTCTGCCCGACTTCCAGTAATTCAACCTGGCCGTTGATAAGGAAGAAAGTATGGCTGTCGCTGTCGCCCTGTTTGAATAGCAGTTTTCCTGGTGGAAAATCCTGTATAACCGATTTGTTCACCAGTTCTTCCAGCTTGTCATGAGCTAAATTACTGAGAGGTTCCAGCGTTTGCAGTAATTTTTTGTCCAGAATTGTATTGCTTTTAGCCATATGTAATAAAGTACTTAAGTTTCAAAATGTTAAAAAATAAAAGCTGATATCGGGATAACAAATACAGCGGACAATCCTGAAAATACTGAAGCTTTTTCAGGCTCTCAGCAGGGCCCCGATATTGTCTTACCAGATGCAGTCTCGGCAGTGACAGGCTAAATGTAGTAGATGCATTCAAACTGTGTTGTGAAGTGCCGCACAACGTAGACTACAAGGACAAAAAGTGAGCAGGTAAAGTTAAAATCTGTGAACAAGTGCCGGCCTGTCCAGAGGAATTTCCTCGCATAAACTTGATTTTACAGGTTATTTTTCAGCGTAGACCGCAAACGAGCAATAATAACCATGTGTTATATGTGTGTATAGTTCCAGTCTGTCGGATCTAACCGAGTGACTAAGGTTTTATATAGGTATAACCCTGCATTTGCAGATACGATAATTCTGCAACGCCACTTGGAACGATGTCAGAATCATAGACATCATAGAGATCATCCTCGTAGCTGATTTTTTTCCCTTTCAGGGTATTGGCACAGACCTGGAATTTCACTCCCTGGTCTTTCAGTCCAGAAATTTTAGCCTGACGAACTTCATCAGCATTTGCATATTCCATACGGGTATTTTCTTTAGCTTCAGGCATTAGTAAGAGTGAAAGTCCTTTGCCATGAAGAACAATTTTAATGTCCATGTTTTCGGCACCTACCGCATTAATATGGTTCTGGATATTTCGTAAGGCACCGGCCTGGGCTTTGGGCTGGTCATAATTGATGTGGTATACGACCTTTTGTTTTCCATAACGATCTGCGGAATAAGCCGCTGGTGTAACCAGGAGGCCTAGTAAAGGTAAGAACCATAATAGGTATTTTGACATCAACCTTCTCCTTAAGAATGTGTGGATATAATGGGGCTTAACTATTGACTACTATTCTAGTAGACGTTTGCTATGAGAGAAAAATTCCAGAAATTTTTATGTAAAGGCACGTAGAAATTCTGGTTTGTGAAAAAAAGGATGATCAGGAAGGCAGGAAATCGATGGGGTATGTGACGGTCACGCTGTCGACATCGCGACGAGAGAATTTGAATAATTTGATACGTGAAACGAGACGTTTTTCCAGTTTAGGTGCATTGAGTTCGCTACTGACAATACGGGCACGGATGACTGAGCCATCAGCAGAAATCGTTAGTTCTAATAATACTTTGCCCTGTAGTGATGGGTCTTTGCGTAGCGCACGGTTATAGAGACTGTAGATCGCCCCTTTGTTTTGCTGGAATACCAGTTCAATTTCTTCCTGGCTTCTTGCTGCTCTACCATTGCCTGCGCGTTCTGAAGGCTTGTCGAATTTTTTGATATGACTACTAACTTGAGTGCCAGTACGACCACTTAACGCGGTCCCGCCTGTGGCTTTGCTTAAAGACCCGGTATTAATTCCCTGGCTACCAGACCTGGCGCGTGTACCCAGGATATTGTCATTACGTGTCTGAGATTTTTGCTTTCCAGATTTACTGATCGGCTGGGTTGTATTCAAACTACTAACATCAAAACTTTCACGTAAATCGGCTAATTCGTCCTGCATAGCAAGCAGGCCACTACGTTGAGCTTTTTTGCGGGCCTGTTGTGATTCGTCTTTAGGCTGGGCCTTTTTTTTCTTTTCAGGTTTCGGTTTGGCTTTTTCAGCTTTTTTAGGTTCTTCTTTTTTTACCGTGGCCTGTGGTTTGGGTTTTAGGGTCTGTTTTTTCTGTAAAATCAATTTAGCCAGACGGGGAGCGACCTGGTTAAGTGATTGCGGCTTAATGTCGGGACGAGATAAAAAGGGTACCGCTGCACCAATAGCAATAAAAACTAAAAGAAATATCAGTAATATTTTTCGAAAACGGCGATCAAAGTCAGTTTCTGTCCAGGGCAGAATAGGAGTATTGGGGTAGGCTTGATACTCCATCATTAGTTCATGCCTAATTCAGATTTTTGCACGACGGCTAAAGAAATATTACTGAACTCACTATTTGCACAGGTCAGCATGATCTTTTTCAATAAGTTATAGGGAATGGTTTTATCCCCCATAATCGTCACAGCCTCTTTGTTAACAGAGCTGCGTCCAGTCTTTTCCTGTCCACGATAGCTTGTTAAAGCTGTCTTTAATGCGGGAATAGTAGATTTGTTATTTCTTTTTACCTCTGCAATCGACGTAACCAACTTATCATTAATACGAATATCCTGATCATTCACCATAATAACTAATGTTTGTTTTGGATATTTTTCAGCACTGGACTCAGGTAGCTTAATCGCTTTGGGAGTTGGCAGGATTTCAGAGTCACTGGAGGTTACCAGCAGGAAAAAAACCAGGATGGTAAAAATATCCATCAAAGAAACCATGTTTAAAATAGCATTTTGATTACCACTGCGTTTGTGATGACGCATAATGCGTTTTATACGACGTGAATCTTTCATTTGTTCGTACCGGCGGCTACTGTAGGCGCATCACCAATTGAAATATCAGGGAACAGTTCAGCATAAATGGTTTTACCATCTTCCAGCGCAGGATAACTGCGGACACTGTCCATAACCTGGACCAATGTGTTGTAGTCAGTATCTGGTTGCGACAGAATCGTAGCGGAGGTTTTGTCCGGGAAACGGGCTTTGACCTGTTTCAGACTTTCACGCAGCACTTTGTAGTGTTGTCCAGATTTATCAATTGCAATGCGTTTAATCAGGCCGCCACGGGTATCGGCAATTAATAGACTGTCTTTCTGAATAATGACCTGAATTTCAAGTGCTGGTTTTTTATTATCTGCAGGGTTAGCACTGGCAGGCAGGTTTAATTCCAGGATTGTCAGATGCGAAAAGACTGCCGTCATTAACAGGAACGGGACCAGCACCACCATCAGGTTCATGAAGGCAGTAATATTCAGTTCAGCACTAACAGGCTGGCGCCGATGTCGATGGCGGATTCGGCTCATACTGAAGTAGAGTTCTTACGATGCATTAATAAGTTGGCGAACTTGACAGTGGCCATTTCGAGACTATCGACAACCTGGGTCGTTTTAGTCTGCAACACGGTAAAGAACAAGAGTAAAGGAATTGCAACCATGAGTCCAAAGGCGGTGGTATTCATGGCAACTGAAATACTGGTCGATAAAATTTCTGCTTTTAAAGAAGGGTCTACAGCTGCAACAGCGGTAAAGGCCTTGATTAAACCAATAATGGTACCGAGCAGGCCTAACAGGGTTGCAATATTAGCCAGCATAGCAAGATAGTGAGTCCGCCTCTCAAGACGAGGAATGGCTTCCAGCATACTTTCTTCCATGGCGGTTTCAATATCATCACGATTACTGGCGCTGTTAAACCGCGACAGGCCCTGTGACAGCATGCGACTGATGGCATGGTTTGATTTGGTTGCAATGCCATAGGCCTGCTTGAAATCACCATCCTGTAACAGTGGCAGGAGCTGTTTAAGTAATTTACTATTTCTACGTTTCGCCGCCGTAAGGTAGAGGTAGCGTTCAAGCGTGATAGCAAGGCCAATAGCTAAAACAATCATGATTGGGTACATGAATGTCCCACCATCCTGAAAAAAACTGATTACACTGGCATACATTGTTATCTCCTTCGTGACAGAAAAATTAAAGTTAACGGTGATTGCCGTTGTAATAATCACCTAGTATAAAAATAATACGTCCTTATTACCTGTTGTAATATGTGAATCAAGTCACAAGTACGAACGATGTAAAAAACGGACGTCACTAAAACATAGAATAAGCTCGGATTATGGAGTTTCTTCTGTGTTTGAAAAGGCGCGGTGGTAATAGATCTGACGTTTAAACTCATCGCGTTCTATCGGTGTTAATACATCTGAAATGATCTGGTTCATCGGTGGTTGTTGCATTTCAGGTAACTCAGATTTTTTCCATGGCACTATATAAAGAATTTTTGGTAATTCATGGTTACCAATAATGGATGTACCCTGCATTTCGATGCGTGTTTCAGCAAAGACTGGTTGCAGGCATAGGAAAAATAACGTGCTAATAATAATTTTAGCCATGCTGGTTACCTATGCCTGGTTCAATCCGGTTTACAGTTTTCGGTATGCGTCGTTCAATTTCAGCAATCCACTTTTTGACAGTTATACTTTCTGAATTTATCAGCTCCTGGTACTTCTGATAGAGCCGTAATGCATATTCAGGCTTATCAAGATAGATGTCATAAAGGATGCCAAGATTTAAATAGGCTTTGGCATAATCAGGTTTAAGATCGATTGATTTTTTATAAGATGCCTCTGCTTGCTTGAACTGACCAAGGAAACGGTATGTGACCCCCATATAATGATGAGCATCGGCAGAATCTGGATTGACCTCGATTGCACGAGACAAATAATCTCTGGCTGCAGGGTAGGCCTGATTTTTTAATTCTAATATAGCCAGGTTGGTATAAGCGCCTGACATATCAGGGTATTTGCGAATGATTTGTTCGAGCCTGATCCTGGCAGAGTCGTAGCGTTTAGCTTTAATATAGTTTATGGCCAGATTAAACTCCTGCTGTTCTTTTGCAACGATATCTTCCTTTATGGTTTTAACAGGTGTACTTGTACATCCACTGATGAGCAGAAGTAGCATAGCCATAATAATCAAACTAACTCTGTGCATGAGTAAATTAGTTGGTAGTAGATACATAGTCATCAATCACTTCTTCTTTAGAAAAACGGGCTGGTTGCAGTTTTTTAAGTTGCCCCAGGCTGTTTTTAATCCATTGATCATATATTCCCTGCTGCATGTGCTTTAAATTAGCGATATGAATGTCAATGGCTTTTTCTTCAAAGGGGTAGGCCTGCTCCTCCAGCAAAATATCATATTGCTCCAGTTCTTCTCCCGCGAGATTTTTTGGACGCTGTGATTTCATCAGTGAGCGGGAGAAATCATGATAGATCTCTGCAATTTCATAAGTGGCTGAGGTATTAATATCTGCCACTTTATACTTAAGAGCTTTTTCGTAGGCTGTCAGCGTCTTTTTCATTAAAGCCTTTTTTCGTTTAAGACTTTTCTTAAGTGGGACAGTTAACCTGGCTTTTTTATAAGTATGATGTATTGGCTTTGCCAACTTGACTGTTGCGGTCGCGGCAAGGAAACGACTACGCTCGGTGCGTTTTTTTCCGGCAGTCTTATCTGTTGAGATAAGTTTTTTGTACCAGTGGCGTGCACTTTTAGCGTCTTTACGAGTATCAAAATGTTCGGCTAGCGCATACTGAGCTTCGAGTGTACGTTCTGCCGTGCTCCCTTTTTGTTTCAGGTATTTTTGATAAATACGTGCCGCGTCAATATTACGATTATTGCTTTGGTATAACTCAGCTGTTTGCCAGAGAATTTCCTGCCGGTATTTGGGATCACTGGAGGCACTGGCCAGATTTTCCATTTCTCTTGCAGCTTTAACGGGTTGCCCAGACTTGTTATAGACAAAAGCCAGTTTCTCCGTGATGTTAGCCTGCATTTTATGTTTATTCGGATAATGCTTGCGTAAACGTTCAAGCACAGGTTGAGCCTGACTCCATTTTTCAGTTTGAATTAACAGTGAGGCAGCATCATAGTCAGCCGTCCAGCGAATTTTTGATTGCGGAATATTCACTCCAATGCGCAGGAATGTGGCTACAGCTAACTGTGTTTCTCCCTGCTCACGTAATTGTGCTGCCTGTTTGTAAATACTAGCGGCATAACGCTCTGTCAGAGAGGCATATTGCATATCTTTCTTTGGTGTAAGTTTAAGTGCCGACTTATAGGCGGATTCTGCTTTGAGATAATCTTTATTGTCAAAACTGGCATGACCTAAAACCGTCCAGGCTGTTTTTTTCAAACCTGGATTTGTTTTCGGCTTAAAGCGTAATATAGATTTTTCTGCGGCTAAAGTGGCCTTGATGTAATTATTTTTGCTATAGAGTAATTCTGCAGTTTTTATGAGTACGGGTAGTGCATGTTTATGTTCTGGGAAAGTATCAGCAAAGCGCAGGGAATGGTCAATCTGACGTGTTTTCCAACTCAATCTGTCGGCGGTCTTTTTATTTTTATCAATTATGGGGTAAAGCAATAGTGCAGCATAAGCAGCGTCTGCACTTTGTTTATGTGCTGGATAGTCATAAGCTGTTTTTTCAAAAGCCTCTATTGCCATTTCATAACGACCTGATTCCTGCAGGGCTTCTGCCAGAAGAAAATGAGTCTGGGCCACATCTGCTTCGGTCTTGAAGGCCTGAATATAATGCTGGTACCAGTAAATAGCTTTTTTGAAGTCAGGCTGTTTTTTTGTTTTTTGTGCGGTGGCGTGATAATGCGTTGACAGATCTTTGACATGACTAATTAACATTGGCCGTAGAGAATCGCGCACTGACGTATCATGTTGGGACCAGAACTCGGTACCGACACCGTACCGATTTATGAAGTCTTCCTTACTGGATAGAACTAACAGAGAGATCCCGCTAGCCTGATAGGCCTTGATGGCACTTTCATGAAAATTTGGTGCAATAGAGTTCGCTGGATATTTATCAACATAGGCCAGGTACGTTTCTGCAGCATCAATGTGTCGTTGTTTATCCAGGTAAAGGTGACCGAGGCGATCATAAAGCAAGGCTTCAAACGGCTGCTCACTGCGTTGTGGCATATGCTGTTTTAAGGTGTTGACTCCATCTTCATAGGAGAGGCTTAAGGCGGTTGCTCTCAGTACGTCATTTAAAAAGGATTTTTCAGTTTCTACAATATGACCAGTATATTCCAGCTGGTTAATCTGACTATATTCAGATTTTTCCTGTAATAGTTTGAAATAGACGCTCAATGCCTGCTGATATTTACTTTGTTTAAACAGGGACCAGGCATGCTTGTACAGGGCTTTAACTTTGTAGTTGGAATATTTACGCGTATTCACCATACGAAATGCACGTTCAGCATCAGGATACTTCTGAAGAGAAAATAGTATTTCACCTCGTCTGAAATGCGCTTCATCAAAATAGCGACTATAGGGGTAGGTGTTGGTAAGTTGTGACAGGGTAGTGATGCTGTTATGAATATCACCCACTAACTCATATGCTTTGGCCAGTTGATAAAGGATCTGATCATTATCTTTTGCCTGGGGATAGGTGCGCAAATAAGTTTTATATATCTCAATGGCATTTTTGACCTGCTGCTTATTCTGCTTTGCAAGCTGCTGCGTATTACTGTCCCGCTCTTCTGCAGACAGCATTTCCAGCTCAGCCAGGCGTTTCATAGCACGAGGATACATGGGGCTGCCGGGAGCCAGTTCAAGAAACTGGCGATAATGTGCGATGGCTCTACTTCGATCAAAGCTACGATCAAAGTCACGATCAAAGTCACGATCAGAACTATGATCAAGTAGGGCTTCGTTATTCTGTGTTGAACGTGCAGGAGTCTTTTCTATAGCAACGCGATCAGGCAACGAATCCAGAGTCGCAACCTGTGAACTACAGGCGACTAGTGTTGCAGCAATCAATAGTATAGGCAGATGCACTAGTTTCAAGGCTGCACCTGCTTGCTGGCATATGATGGGCTTGACAGTCTATCCAGTAATAAGGACAAATTATATTGTGCGCGGATCTGGTAATCATTTAATGCCTGTCTTCGACTATCAAGCTCGTTTAAAGCCAGTTTATGCAAATAGTCAGACTGATGCTGAAGTAGTGTATTAATATCAGTTGTTAGTCTGGCAAGGTTACCCCGATGTTGCGTTAACTTACGCGCATGGGCATTAAAATAACGAGGTGCGGTTTTCCATGTGTTAGCCAGACTTTTTTCTGCTGCACTCGTCTTTTTAAGTTCATTACCCAGTTCCTGAAATTGTCGTTCAACAGACCAGGTACGCGGAGCATAATCGGTGCTAATGTCCCAGGTGAGTATACCGTATAGGCGTTGGTATTTATCCCGTTGTTCCTGTAGCTCTTCAAGTTGGCTAAATGTATCCAGACCAGTTTTGATCCGGTTAAGTATTTGTAACTGTTTCAGTTCCTCATCTGTAGCCAGTGCCAGAGCATCTTCAGATTTTAAAATTTTAGAAAATTCATTCGCCAGTTTGTTACGTTCAGATTTGTATTTTTTTAACTGTTGTAGACGCGGGTCAGTGGAAACACGTTTTAATTTTTTGTTATATGTAATGATGCGTTCACTTAACATTGATTTGAAGGCGGGGAGCTGATGCTGCCAGTCCTGTAAAATGCTACGTAAATAAACCAGATCACGATAATTTTTATAGGCAGACTGAAAAGTACCTGAAGCCAGTAGTTCATTTAAATAGGGCAGGGTGTCAGAGCGACTAGCGCGTTTAATTTCCAGCGGTACAATGATTTCAAGATCATGGGCGTGAGGGTGAAGGACTTTCTTTAACTCACCATTTTTTACGGCATTGATAACTCTGTCTAGATTAGTTTTTTCGGCCGCTAAAATTATCAATGCACGTTCATAGTCAGCCAGAGCCTGTTCTGTATGGCCAGCTTCATCATTGGCCCAGGCAATAGCAAGCAGGGATTCCTGTACTGATGGATCAAGTGCTGGACGCCGTGCGGCTTCATGCCATGGCACAAGGGACTGTGGATGCTGTTGTAACAGGCTATGAGCCCAACCCAGGCCTAACAGGGCTTTATTTGAGTGAGGACCATGCAGGCGTATTTTTTTCAGGTAGCTTAGTGCATTATAGGTATTGTTTTTTTGAATGTAGCTAAAGCCCAGCGCCAGGTTGGCGCGGTCTTTTAAACCAGCCAGTTCTTCTGAGTGAGGTTCTATATCACTTACTTCATCCAGTAACTCCAGGCCATCTTTAGTTTTCCCTGCTTTTATTAGTGCCACACCGAGGTTGTAATGTGTATAAGACTTCCATATTGACTGTTTGCTAATGTTATCCAGCATTTCTTCTGCTTCAGTATATTTTCCCTGTTGTTGAAAAATATTGGCCAGAAGATGATGCCGTTCATTCATTCTTTCTTCAGGCAGGTTAGGGGAAACCTTATTCAGTGCCTGAGCCGCTTTTTCCATATCCTTAATGCGATACCAGGATTTTCCCAGGTAATACCAGGCCTGATCCTGGGTTGCCTGTTCAGTATGACTTTCAAGTAAGGTGTTAAATATGTTTACCGAATCATCACGTAGGCCGTATCCAAGAAATAGTCCTCCAAGCAAAACTTCTGGAATCTTGCCCTGGTTTTTAATTGGATTATATTTCCGAGCCTGCATTAGTCGGGTGATGGCAGAAAAGTACTTGTCCTGATAATAATAAAACAGGACTTCACCATAACGAAGGTCCTGTACAGTAATGTCCGTATTACTTTCTGCGCTAAGTCGATGTGGCGTGAACAACAGGCATAACGACACAATCAGGACAGAGAAAACTATCCTGATATTAGAAATCGAAAAATAATTAAGTAGGTGTCGTTGCTGCATTTTATTCTATTGTGGATTTACTCCCAGACTTTAATGGCAAAGTCCGGTTGTTGTTGTCGACTGTTATCGGTAATTTTTAATTCTACAAACTGTGGGTCAGATCCTTTCTCTAACTTAACAGTACTGCCTCGGCGATAATCTCGGCCTTTAGGACCCGTACCCGTGAAGAAAGCGATGAGCTCATGCTCACCTGACGGCAGGTTACCTATATACAGTTTTTGAGTGCCGCCGCGTTTTAGTGCTTTAATTTCGCGTTCTGTATAAAGATGGTTGGCTACTACTTTCTCATTAACTTTTAGCTGTACTGAGTCAAGGGAAAAAAAACTGCCTATATCATAGGAAAGAAAGACGGTGAACTGGGTGTTGGCCGGGAACAGTAATTCTTCTTCGAGCTGGAATAGATCACGATTTAGTTCCAGTACCTGCATTTTCAGGTTCTGTATGCGCTTATCCATGGACTGCTCATTGCTTGGTGTGTTATCAGGCTCTGCCTGAGCGTGGCTGTAAACAAGCATGAGTGTTAAGAAGAGAAAATAATATTGTTTCATTTCAGTATTCGCTATTGGTTACTCAATCAGATTTAGGTGTTATCAGGTTGTTGTAAGCCATCTGAATAGTGCATCTGGCCCTGACTATCGATAATAATGGCGTCATAATCAGGAAGACGGTTAATAAACGCCAGTCCCTGTTGATGGCCTAGTATAAATACAGTGGTAGATAGAGCATCCGTTATGGTCGCTTCTGGTCCTAAAATGGTTACACTCTGACTTTGGTTAGCCGATTTTCCATTATAGGGGCTGATGATGTGATGATAGCGCTTACCCTGTTCAATAAAAAAACGTTCATAGTCACCAGAGGTTGAAACGGCGACAGATGAAAGAGGTAGTACGACTCGTGATTTTTCTTCGGCACGAGGATGGCGAATTCCAATCATCCATGGACGTCCTTTCCTGTCACCCAATATGCGACTATCACCACCAGCACTGACCATGGCTGTTTGGATCTTTAGGTTCTGTAAAATTTCAACTGCTTTATCAACGGCATAGCCTTTGGCAATACCACCAAGATCGATTCGCATACCGGGTTGTGAAAAATAGAGACTGTGCGTATCTGTATTTAGAATAATATTTTTGTAGTTTATTTTGGATAATTTTTTATTAATAGTTTGTTCACCTGGCTTTTTATTTTTTCGGTAATCATAAAGGTGACCGATACTGGCAAAACTAATATCAAATGTGCCCTTCGATAATTGAGAAATTTTTTCAGCCTGCTGAATGAGATGAAATAATTCAATGGATAGAGTGACAGGATGATTAGCGGCTTCACGATTAATAAGTGATATCTCACTATCTTCCTTAAAAGGACTCATTAATTGATCAATGCGATGCATTTCAGTAATGACCGCATCGATAGCCTGTTTTGCTTTGTTAGTATCCTTACTCCAGAGCTCAACCTGGATCAAGGTTCCCATGATGGAATGTTGTTCCTTGAACCATTGTGCCTGAACTGGGTTGCTGATCAGACAAAATACAAGCAGCACTACACCGGGTATAAAGTTTAATTTTATACCAGACTGGAATAAATCATGCTGGGCTGACAGGTTTTTCATACTGACCGGGTCCGTTATAAAGGCAAACATTGCAGTGTTATAGGCCGGTTGTATCTGTGTGTTGAGACAGGACTACAACGTTAAAATAACAAGAATGCCTTTAACCCCCTATAGTTCCATTCACGACAGGTGAAAAGGCAGTATAGGTGTCGAGACTATTGCCAAGGCCATGGTTAGTGAATGTACTGGCAAAATTATTCTGTTCACCATGCAAAGCCATGTAATTAAGAATAACTGTTTCAGCAAGCAGGTTGACATTATTTGCAGCCGGGCTGGATGAGGTTACTACCGAAGCATCCGCGGTCATATAACCTAACTGTTGATGGCGTGCCTGTTCTTCTGTTGTGCCGCCAAGTAACGTGGCTCGACCTGCAGGGTTATACACAAGGAAGAATGAAGCGGCAGTCGAACCATTGTCACCCGTCCATACGCCTTTACCACGGCCGTCTGCTGAATCATCAGTTGTCCCGTTGCTGGAAACAGAACCATCACTAAACACGTATAGCATTAATGGCACACCGACACGTGCAGCATATTCCAGACAGGCTCCCATACATTGTCCTGCGCGAAAATCACGAATCTCTCCGGCTGATCGGTTGCCAGTATGGTAGTCATAACCACCCATCTGGATAGTACCGGCACCAGCATAACCATTGATGACCATTTTCATTACAGAGGCTGTTTTGCGAAATTCTCGGTCAGAGTCAAACTCAGGCTGTGGAAATATGCTTGCGATATTACTGTCACCAGTTGGATAGGCGGTACTTAAAGGACGGGGATCCAGAGCGGTGGGATCGCCATAGCGATCTACCAGGTCGGCACTTTTAACATAAGCACATTCAACTTTGTTTTTTATAGCGGTATCAGTTCCTAAACCGGTGGAAACCCGATCCAGTTTATTTCGGGTAATACGAGCCACTGATTCCATTACCTTAACAGCATCACTTTGATTTAACTGGCCAACCAGATCGCCAGTATCCACCATACCGGTTACATCACTGGCTTGATCAACTTTAGTGGGGCGGACTTCCAGATCAATCATACTGGCTGGAGCCATAGAGTTACCGCCGGAATCAGAGTTACGAGAACCAATTAACGGCAATAATTCACCATTGGCTCCTGCGCTATAAATACCATACATCGGATTATGTGGGTTGTTGGCTGTATCGTTGGCTGAACGAGCCGGGATGACTGCACCATTGGTACTGGCACGAGTAGCAATACTGGTTTTACTCAGAATACCGCGTAGAAATGCGCTATCGGTATGAAAGGCCAGTCCCAACTCGGTATTAACAAAGTTAGTCGTACTGCTGCTGGGTAACATGTCGCCAGGTAGACCTAACTTGCTATATCCTGCGGTATTCAGAAAATCCAGTTGTCCGCTGCCCTGACCAACCAGGACGTTGGAACCGGCGATATTGGCTCCACCGGCCAGATCAAAACAGATAAATGGAATTTTTCCAGCGCCTGCTGTTGCGATACCACAACTACTTTTCAATGCTTCCATATCGGTGGACAGGGCGGCATGGGCTGAACGGGATGATGCGAACAGGCTTAATAATGAACTTCCAATCACCAGACCTGAACCCGCCATAAATCCCTGCGCCAGAAAGTCACGGCGTGTAACCGGACGTTTATGATCGGAATGAAAAAGAGGTTCATCCGGAGACATGTATTTTGATTTCTTACCCGACTTTTTACTCATAGTACTGTTCCTGGGTTAATTACTGTATCAGCATTGCAGCACTACCAAGTACAGCCGCACACATGCCTTTGACAATGGTCTGGGTTCGATCAGACTGACAGTTAGTTGGACAGGATTGTGTTAACTGTTCAAACAGGCCATCTCCCACACCATTACCGTCAGCATCTATGGTGCTGGACAATTCGGCACGAATACTGGCATATCCCGGTGCTGTCGTTAGGCCCGTTGTGATCATCTGGTTATAGAGTGAGGTTGTCAGAGCATCAATGGTTAGATCTTTTTGTGTTGTATTTGCTGTAGAGAAGGCGGTCGCCACATCAGCCGTAAAATCAAAACCACTGAAATAGCTGGTACGCAAGCTTGTATCATCAACAAGAGCACTACAGTAGGCGAAAGCTAACTGAGTAATAGCTACCTGATTTGCAGAAACAAATCCCCCAATATTTTCGGCCGCGGGTAACTGTTGCTTGACGGTATTATAGGTAGTTAAAACACTTGTTGTTTGTGGGTCGACACCGGTGACCTCATACATGGAAGCATTGATTTCGTCAAAAGTACGTACACTTATATCGGAACTTGCATCCGGATCGGCAACCGGAGTCGCGGTATAAGTTACGGTACGACTCATGGCATTGAGATTGCCATTAATGTCATCAAAGGTCAGGAAAAATTCATCATTATCTGCACCTTTCTCAAGGGCGATGATGGTTCCAATATTGGATAAAACCTGATTGTTTGCATTAATAGTGGTATCCAGTTTCATATAACCCTGACCTACCGTGGCTTCTTTACCATTAATGCCCAGGCGTATTCCCTTGAGGGTAATATTTTGAGGGTCAGGATTGTCACTCAGGCTGACAAAGGTTGGTTTGTTAAATAAGTAACTGTAGTTATCCTGCAAGCTCATTTCGAACATGATGTAGCTTTGAGGGATATTAACCAGATCACTCACAGCAAACAGCATATACAGGTTTTTGCCAACACCTACTTCATAGTTTTGGGTAATCTGGGCAGCACTCAATGAACGGTTATGGATAGCAACCATACGTAAGGTACCCTGCCACTGACGGTCACTTGAAGCTTCATTTCCCAGTATCAGGGCAAAGCTGTCATCCCAGTCATTCAGATTACCCGCTGCAGTGGTATCCGCATCTCCAGTAAATTCACCATTAACATAAATACGACGGCCGTTAACAGGATCAAAGGTGATAATGACATGCTGTAAAGTGGCCTGTAGAACTTCATCCGCATCAGCCGTAGAGAGATCAGGTTCACCATTTTCATCCGTTGTATTACTACGATGCAGATAGTTATAGTTATACAGGGTTTGACCCAGAGTAAAGTTACGAGCAGTGGTGCTGGCAGAGTAACTGATAATGCGTGCAGGACCTTCCTGAGTGACATTAGCCGGAATGACCCAGGCTTCAATAGAATACTCACCTGTATTTTTGATCATGTCATGGAGTTTTTTACTGTCCTGGGTTGTGCCTTTGGCCATGCCACTGACAATCTGAATGCCATAGTTGTTTAGCCAGGTAACATTACCGATAAGTTCCAGGTTCAGGGCAGGTTCAATACCACTGGTATCATAAGCGGTATAGTCATCACCCAGATGTTTAAACTCATACAGTGCAATCTGATTAGCTTCATGACGCGAGCCACCACTGGCGATAATGCCATCACCCATGAACAGGGCCTTACTGACCACTAGATCAGTATTAACCGTATCCGGTGTGATTGTATTTGCAAGGTTAGTTATTTCAGTCAGTAGTTCATTACCATCTGTCGTACAGTTACCGCTCCAGCAGTTATGAAATTCATCACGTACACGGACAACCAGACGTGAGTTAGTTGGTGTGTCCAG
>JAPHRJ010000023.1 GCA_026196045.1 Gammaproteobacteria bacterium | reverse complement strand
CGAACAAAATATGATGAATGAGTTAATTCCAAAATACTTCTCTGTAAAAGAAGCGGTATTCCCGTTTGTGAAGTTCCCAGGTATTGATCCATTACTCGGCCCCGAAATGAAATCAACCGGTGAAGTGATGGGGGTAGGGCGTACCTTTGGTGAGGCCTATGCGAAATCACAATTGGCTGCGAGTGTCACATTACCAGAAAAAGGTAATGTCTTTTTGAGTGTAAGGGACACGGATAAAGCGGGTATCGTTGAAGTAGGACGTCAGTTAACTGAACAGGGTTTTGAACTGGTTGCCACACATGGTACGGCTAAAATTTTAGATGCGGCTGGTTTAATTGTTAAAAATGTGAACAAGGTACAGGAAGGCCGTCCTCATATTGTGGATATGATTAAGAATGGTGAAATTAGTTTAATCATCAATACAACAGAAGGTAGCCAGGCTATTGCAGACTCAGCCACTATTCGTAGTAATGCCTTGCAACACAAAGTTACCTATACCACGACCCTGGCTGGTGGCCTGGCTTTATGTCGTGCACTTCGACAGGAAGATTTAACAGTGGTTAATCGGTTACAGGATTTACATAAGGAGATGTCTGCATGAGCAGAGCACCAATGACAAATGTAGGCGCAGAAAAATTACGCGCTGAACTGAAAGACTTAAAAAGCGTTCAACGTCCCAAAGTGATCCAGGCAATTGCTGATGCCCGTGAGCATGGTGATTTAAAAGAGAATGCTGAATATCATGCTGCGCGTGAACAACAGAGTTTTATGGAAGGACGCATCCAGGAACTCGAAGCAGCATTATCCAACTCTGAAATTATTGATATTGCTGCTGTGGGTGCTAATGCTGGAGATAAGGTTGTCTTTGGCGCTAGCGTTACCGTGTTTGATGTTGAAAATGATAAGGAAGTGACTTACCAGATCGTAGGTGAGATGGAAGCCGATATCAAACAAAACCTGATTTCAGTGACCTCTCCCATCGCCCGAGCATTAATTGGTAAATCAGTTGATGACTTTGTGGAAGTCCAGGCTCCTGGTGGAATTCGTGAGTACGAGATCATTTCAGTAAGCTACGCATAATCTTTTTACGGCCACCTTATAAGCAAGTACTTGGCCGTTTAATCTCTAATAGTCCGCAAGTTAACGCAAATCTCTTCCAGTAAAGCGTTTATTGCGGATTTTTTATCTGGATAGTTTCATGAAAATATTTCATGTTGTTGAACCTGTGTTGCTAACCCTCTGGATTGGCTCCTTGTGGACCGTGGGTTATCTGGTGACGCCTGTTTTATTTTTCCAGATTGATGACCGAGCTATCGCCGGGCTGTTGGCGGGTAAGATGTTTACTTTGGTCAGTTACATCGGTTTAGGTGCAGGAACACTATTACTTATTGGGCAACTTGTACGTTATGGTTGGCCTTCACGACAGCACTGGTATGGCGCTTTATTATTATTGATGCTGGTCCTGGTCTGTATTGGTGAGTTTATCTTGCAGCCACAGATGGCGGCATTAAAGCAGACAGGTTTAACTGGAGAGGTTCAGGCGCAGTTTGCCCGCTTACATGGAGCCGCTTCAATTGCTTATTTATTGAATAGCGTGTTAGGTCTGGTATTGGTTAGCCGTTTATTTCGGAATGTGAATAAACGGTAAAATGAAGTATTACTTAATATTACTTCGGTAGTTCGATTTTTGGTTTTTCCGCTGGGCGGTAAATCGCGCAGATGTGACCAATACTTAATACCCAGTCAGCCCCGGTTTGTTGCAGGATTTCGTCAATCATAGCCTGCTTTGCGGACTTATCTCCGGCATTGAGTCGGACTTTGATCAGTTCATGGTGAGCCAACGTACTATCAATTTCAGTGACCACATTTTCTGTTAATCCAGCCTGGCCAATAATGACCAGTGGCTTGAGGTCGTGGGCCAGTTTGCGTAAATGACGACGTTGTTTTTCAGATAAAGACATAAGGGTAGAGCTTCAACTAAGGGTAGATTTAACAAAGGGCTATTGTAGTCTTATTCATGAGGCGGCGTAACATTTCGTGTTACATTTCAGCAAATATTTTGAAACTGGTAATTGAGCAATATGGGTAAGAAAGGCGGCAGAAGTAAATCCAGCGGCAGTTGGATGCGGGAACATTTCGATGATCCCTATGTCAAACAGGCGCAAAAGGAAGGATATCGATCTCGTGCAGTCTATAAACTGCTTGAAATCGATGAGCGTGATCGCCTGTTACACCCAGGAATGTGTGTCGTCGATCTGGGCGCGGCTCCCGGTAGCTGGTCTGAGATCGCGGTAAAAAAAATTGGGCATAAAGGTCGATTGGTTGCCCTGGACATTCTGCCCAT
>JAPHRJ010000084.1 GCA_026196045.1 Gammaproteobacteria bacterium | reverse complement strand
CGATTTTCCACTTCACGCTGATTACGGCTTGGTCCCATATCGATAAAGTCGATTACAACCAGACCACCCAGATCACGTAGACGTAATTGACGGGCAATTTCATCAGCAGATTCCAGGTTAGTATTTAAAGCCGTTTCTTCAATGTCACTGCCTTTTGTTGCACGGGCGGAGTTGATATCAATCGAGATCAGGGCCTCCGTGTGGTCAATGACCAGTGCACCGCCAGAGGGGAGGCGGACTTCACGCTGAAACGCCGATTCAATCTGGGACTCAATCTGGTAGCGCGTAAAAAGGGGAACCGGATCCTGATACAGTTTTATCTTATTCAGGTTATGTGGCATGACCTGAGACATGAAGTCCCGGGCCTGTTCATAAATTTCTGGTTCATCAATAATGATTTCAGCAATGTCATTGCGTAGATAATCACGAATTGCGCGGGTGATGAGGCTGCTTTCCTGGTAAATCAGGAAAGGGGCTGGGCGCTGTTGTGATGCATCATCAATGGATTTCCAGAGGCTGACAAGATAATCAAGATCCCACTGTAATTCTTCGACACTTTTGCCAACACCGGCGGTACGAATAATGAGTCCCATATCTGAAGGGATCTCCATTTCGCTCAGTGCATCTCGAGCTTCAGATCGTTCTTCACCTTCAATCCGACGAGAAACACCACCAGCTCTGGGGTTATTTGGCATGAGTACCGAATAGCGTCCTGCGAGGCTGATAAATGTGGTGAGGGCAGCACCTTTATTTCCACGTTCTTCTTTCGATACCTGGATGACCAGTTCCTGACCTTCCTGCAATACTTCCTTAATATTGACTCGGGCACCTGACGGGGCATCATCTTTGAAGTAAGTACGAGAAATTTCTTTTAGCGGTAAAAAGCCATGACGTTCAGCGCCGTAATCGACAAATGCAGCTTCGAGACTGGGCTCGATGCGGGTAATTTTACCTTTGTAGATATTGGCTTTTTTACTGCTACGGAGGGTAGTTTCGATATCCAGATCATACATGCGCTGGCCATCGACCAATGCGACACGCAACTCCTCTGGCTGAGTTGCATTAAACAACATTCTTTTCATTGAAAAACCTTATTTTACGGGCGCTCAACCACATATCGCCTGACTTTATATGGCTTATACCTGTGTTGCCCCCAATGTTTCAGTTTGTAATAGCACTGAACATTTTTAACAGTCTTGCAATATTTGGGGGCGTCTCACGTCCAGGTCATTTGTTGCCAGGCTTATGGGAGCGCGGTTAATTCATCAGTCGAACCAGATATTATTTTTGTCTATTTATTAAAAATGGACCCGAAGTCGATCTGGTTTAACTGTCTTTTCAAAGCTGCTTGCTTAATGCCAGCAGCAAAAAATCGGTATTTCCGGTTGCACTTCTTTAGTGCAAAAAATTTCCGGATTGTTCCGGATTTCTGACTATATCAGTGTTCTGCAAGGGCTTCAATCCTTATGCTTCCTGTTAGAATAGACCAATGTCCAAACAAAATGACAATATCCTTAACCCAAAAGTTCAGTTCGTGACAATTTCTGACGATCAGGCAGGTCAGCGGATCGACAACTTTCTCCTGGCCCGTTTAAAAGGTGCACCCAAAAGCCTGATTTACCGTATCGTGCGCAAGGGTGAAGTGCGCGTCAATAAGGGACGGATTAAGCCACCGTATCGTCTGCAAGCGGGGGATGAAGTTCGAATACCCCCAGTTAGACTCAGTGAAAAGGAGGAAGTGCGTCCCGGACAGAGTGCACTTGATCGGATTGCCGAAAATATTCTTTATGAGGATAAACGGGTGCTGGTTCTGAACAAACCCAGTGGAATGGCTGTCCATGGAGGTAGCGGTCTTAGCTATGGTGTGATTGAGGCTTTACGAGTCATGCGGCCGGATGCGCCGTACCTGGAACTGGTACATCGTCTTGATCGAGATACCTCTGGCTGTCTGATTATTGCTAAAAAACGGAGCCAGTTACGTTATTTACACGAGCAATTGCGTGAACACCAATTGCAAAAGATATACATGACCCTATTAAAAGGTCGTTGGCAGGGCGGTACGCAGACCATTAATGCACCATTACGAAAGAACACCCTGAGTTCAGGGGAACGCATGGTCAGGGTTGATGACATGGGTAAATCTGCGGTGAGTCATTTTTCGCCTCTTGCAGTCGGCCAGACAGCCAGTTTGATGCAGGTAAGGCTTGAAACCGGGCGCACCCATCAGATACGAGTACACGCCAGACATAGCGGACACCCCATTGCCGGGGATGAAAAGTATGGTGATGATGCGTTTAATAAACAAATGCGCGAGCATGGGCTTAAACGTCTATTTTTACATGCAAGCAAGATCGTCTTTAAGGTCACGGACAGTGATGACGATATTGTGGTTGAAGCACCACTGGATGAAAAGCTAAAGAAAATTCTAAACAATCTGGATATTGATTTATGACAGCAAACACAAAGCTGATTGTTTTTGACTGGGATGGAACGCTGATGGATTCTGAAGCACGCATAGTAAACTGTATGCGAGACGCCATTAGTGATCTGGATTTACCTGAACGTACAAATGATCAAATGAAAAATATCATTGGTCTGGGCCTGGTTGAAGCATTAGCAACACTTTATCCGGAATATAGCCGGGACGAGCATCAGGCGTTGACTGATCGTTATCGGTATCATTTTCTGGAGGCCAACCAGACTCCATCCGCGCTTTTTGATGGCACAAAAGATATGTTGCATGGGTTACATGAACAGGGTCACTTTTTGGCCGTGGCAACAGGCAAAGGTCGTCATGGTCTTGATATGGTGCTCGATGAAACAGATACCAGACACTATTTTCATGTTTCACGTTGTGCCGATGAAAGTTTTTCAAAACCTCATCCAGAAATGCTAATGTATATAATGGATTATCTGGGGGTAGAAGCCGAAGATACCCTGATGGTGGGTGATACCGAATATGATTTACAAATGGCAAATAATGCCAGGGTAAAGTCAGTAGCCGTCAGTTATGGTGTGCATGACAAACAACGTTTGCTTGACCAGCAACCGGTGGCATGTGTTGATAGCATAAATGAACTTCGTCACTGGTTACAGAATAATTACACCGTTGCTACTTAAACACAGATTACAATTTAATTTCAGGAAAAGACTATGCATGAAGAAAATCCCATAGGTTCACATGGAACGGGTGAAAATAATAAATGGCAGCAGGACGTGATTAATCGTCTGGCTTTTGCTGCTCTTAATGAACAAAAACGTACTCGCCGTTGGGGAATATTTTTTAAAGCACTGTTATTTGCTTACCTGTTTATGATCTTTATGGTAGTTTTTTTCCCTCAACATGATGGTGGAACAAAGCTTAGTGTTGGAAAACACACTGCCCTGATTGAAATCAGTGGTGTGATTGCAGATAACACCGAAGCTAATGCAGACAGTATTATTACGGGACTGCGTGATGCCTTTAAAGATAAAAATACCATGGGTGTTATTTTGCGTATTAATAGCCCTGGTGGGAGTCCTGTACAGTCCGGGTATATTAATGATGAAATTGGTCGTCTGCGTAAGCTACACCCTGATACCAAAGTCTATGCTGTGATTACCGATATTTGTGCTTCTGGAGGTTACTATATTGCTGCTGCGGCTGATGAGATATATGCGGATAAAGCCAGTGTAGTTGGCTCGATTGGTGTCATTATGAACGGCTTTGGTTTTGTAGACACGATCGACAAGCTGGGTATTGAGCGCCGCCTTTATACTTCTGGTGAACATAAAGGGTTTCTTGATCCTTTTTCGAAAGAAAACCCGGTTGAGGTTGCGCACATAAAAAGTGTATTAAAGAATATTCATCAACAGTTTATTGATGTGGTGAAGCAGGGAAGAGGTGAACGGCTTAAAGATGATCCTCGCCTGTTCTCCGGTTTTATCTGGAGTGGTGAAGAAAGCCTGAAGCTGGGGCTTGTGGATGCATTGGGTAGCAGCAGTTATGTTGCGCGTGAAATCATTAAGGAAGAAAAGATTGTTAATTTCACTCCTAAACCTAACTATCTTGATCGTTTTGCGGAACGATTTGGTGCGGCGATGGCCAATACCGTGACTCAGGTAATGGGGCTGGAGCAGGGCAATATTAAGTAATTAAAGTTAGGGGCTGTTGATCTTTCAGATGTTAGGTTGATTTTGAGAAAATTTTGGTACTGACAAGGCATTTTTTACGTATCAATGCACTCCATTGATAGTAAAAAATAACGCAGGCAGGGCTAAAATTAGCCAAAAGTAAACAATAGATGAAAGATCAACAGGCCCTAATTATTATCGATGGTTTTCAACCGTTGATGGGATGATATCAGCAGAGGCCTGTAGTTTTATGGCTTCTGGATTTTCTGTATAAAAATTCCGTACGACATTGGCCAGTTTCTGCTTGGTTTCATCAGTGATGGGACAGGGTGTTTTGTCAGGCAGGACATTGATAAGGCTTGCCAGTAATTCTGACTGGGGTGGTTTTACTTTTTTCTTCCACGAGGTTAGCAGCGCTTTATCAATGTTGGCTGGCAAGGATCCCAGCGTACCAACATCGTTTTGATTGTGTACCAATAAACCGGAAGTTGTACCGCGATCTAGCGTTAATACCTGTAGAAAATATAATGTATGGTAGGCTAGTTGCTGTGAATAATCATCGGGCGTTGGTTGAGGGTTATTGATAAGAGCCTTTTTTAGTATAGTCGTATAACCATCAATTACGGCTTCAGCAAGAGTCTGAGCCAATTTCAGATCACTCTCAGCATTTCCACTATTAAAATTCTCCAGGTAAAAATGGCAGACGCCTCGGTGTCTTTCTAGTGCAGGGATATAAAAATAGCGATCACCTTGAGTGGTGGCCTGCTCATAAAGATTCTGTGATGCTGTCTTTAGGCACTGAATAAACTGGCTTGTATCGTTGGGATTTATAATTGAAGGGTTTAAATCCGCCATCATGCGCCAGTAGCCATGACCACTCTTTAACTGTGTCCAGCTAATATGCATATGCATGGATGGGGCATGTGGATTGTCAGGATGAATGATGGTAGATAAAGCTGTGGCTGAGTCGAGTGGTTTTTCCGGTAAATCATCATAATAAATCTGTGAAACATTTACTGATGCACGATTAAAAACTGTGCTGTCGCCAATCGTATAACGAGTACCGCCTCCATGCTGGCCTTCATCTCGAAGCCAGTTAATGGACACAAAATTATCGTTAAAGCCAACAGCATTGCTGGCAGCTTCAAGCTGTTTTACAAAATTGCTCTGTAGTAGCTCAACTAGAGATTTGATCTGTGTCCGACTGTTTGTGGTTAAAGATTCTTTAGTCATCGTATATTGTTATTTGTAAGCTAAATTAAACGGTAATGTTGTGAGCCCAGGCTATGAGATAATTTTTAATTGTGGTTTTATTATGGATGTATTAACAATGACCTTTTAACTATTGAAGTATATCCTGATTGCCGAATAATGGGGGGTTGTATATCTAATATTGTATGAACAAAGAAATTAGTTTAATTACTGCTTAGGAGCCAGGCATCTTGCAGTTTTGATTCATCTTCGGTTATGGTATTTTTTTCCAGAAATACACAGGTGTCTTCAGGCGCATTTTGCAGGATTAAATCAAACTCCATGAGCTCATCTCGTCGGAAGGCGTGGACTTTGAGTTTATCCCCGATAGTATATGTGTTAATGATTTTTTCAATATTGGCTTTGTTAACCTGTATACCATTTAATGCAATGACAACATCTCCTGCAGCCAGTCCAGCCTGCATGGAAGCACTATTATCAAAAATGTGACTAAGCATGGCTCCAGCAATATTTTCAACAATACGGGCACCTAATGTAACAGGCGTTTTGTGAATATTACTGGTAATAGGTTTTCCGCCAATGTCATCGCTGTCTGTGGCCGGGCGCAAAGTAAAGTCTATTCCAATTTGGGAGAGTAACTTTTTTAAAGGGATATCTTTTGTGTTATATAAATACTGGTTAAAAAAGTCACTTAGGTCGACATCCACCAGTTCGGAAGCTAATTTTTCTATTTCTCCTTCTTTAACACCGATTTCAGGTTTTCCATAGTCCTGCCAAAGCTGGCGCATTAAATCATCTAGTGAAATTTCATTATTTGAGTATTGTCGTAAAGTTAGATCCAGAGCAAGGGCGATTAACGCGCCTTTCGTGTAATAACTAACAATCGCATTGGGTGCGTTTTCATCCTGCTTATAGAATTTGGTCCAGGCATCGAAACTGGAGTCGGCCACACTTTGTTTAAAACGGCCCTGACCACGCCAGACACGTGTGGCAGTTTGCCCCAGCAACTCCAGATAACTTTCTTTTGTTATTAGTCCTGAACGTACCAGCCCCAGATCATCATAATAAGATGTAATACCTTCAAAGGCCCAGAGTTGTCGGGTCAGCGTTTCCTGGCTGAGATCATAAGGTAAGAACGCCTGAGGTTTAATACGCTTTATGTTCCAGGTGTGGAAGTACTCGTGGCTACATAGTCCAAGAAACGTTCGGTATCCATCTGTGATTTCATCTTGTTCTTTTAGAGGGAGATCATTGCGACGACACAATAGACTGGTTGATGCGCGATGTTCCAGACCACCGTAACCATCACCGACAGCCATAACCAGAAAAGTATAACGTTCCATTTTAGGTAATTCACCAAACAGGCCAATATGAGTCTCACATATTTTTTTCAGATCACTACAAAGGCGAGGCATATCAGCACGGTGATGACCAGTAATGACAACATCATGTGGAGTATTTGCAACCTCAAAGGTAGCCAGGGTGAAATCACCCATTTCAACGGGATGATCCACGAGTTCATCATAGTCTTTAGCCTGGTATTGCCCAAAGCCATATAACTCCGCACCATCTCTGGTCATACTGGTGGCGATACGCCAATCTTGATACTGCTCTCCATTTGGTGGAAGAATTTCTACAGAGCAGGGTTGATCATCCTGGCCTTCGACCATTACAAAAACACTGGTTCCATTAAAGAAGCCGTGGGTAGTATCCAGATGGGCGGTTCGAACGGATAGATCCCAGGCATACACTTCATAGTGAACAATTACTGTTTCTTCACATGCTTGAATTTTCCAACGGCTTTTTGCCTGACGGCTTACTTCAAGTGAATATCCCGATTGAGTACTCGCATTGAGTTGAACGACATTTTTGGCAAAGTCTCGAATCATATAGCTGCCAGGAATCCATGTAGGCAGGCTAAGAATAATGCCCCGTTTATCAGGTTGTTGGATAATGCAGCTTACTTTAAAAAGATGGGCCTCAGGCGAGACAGGTTTGATGATGTAATGAATATTCTTTTGACTCATGGATACTCGATAATTCTTGATTAATTTACCAGTTCAACTTTCAGGTATATACCCTGTATTAACTCATGGGAACGTTGCGTACTGAAGGTTTTTCCAGTTTCAGAAGGAACCTGTTTTACTTCAGTACCTCCAAGGTCAACCCAACGGTTTAATTCTGTAGTAATAGTGGTTTCTAATTCCTGGTAAGTTGTGGCACCACCTTCAGTATCCGCCTGACGTTCTATTTTAGGGTGAATGGTCAGGTAGACTTTATTTCCATTAGTGTGTGCACGAAGACGAAAACCTGAACTGCGTTTTTGATAATGAACAACTTCGGTAACGGTTCCATCAGCGTTTTGACGACGTTCTGTATAAGGAACGGCACTACCGGTGTTAATTACCGCCCATTGACCTTCCTGAACCTGTACATTTTGTGTTTTGAAATGGTTCTGACGGGATGCTGTGCTAAATACTTTGGTTGTCACTTTATGTTGTGAACCTGTTGAAAGAATGATCTTTTGTACATTAGGGCTGTCTCCAGTCGCGACGTCATCAGATATTGTTGCCTGTTTTGACATGGCTTCTTCAACAGATTTTCTATCAGTCGAGACTGAAACACGTAAGCGTTTGAGTTCGATATCCAGTTCTGAAATGATTTCTTTCAACTGGGTCAAGTTTGAACCTGTTGTTTTAATGATCAGTTTATAACCACTGCCGGTGATGACACCTTCTTGATGAAGATAAGGCTTAACTAAGGGAATAATATCTTCGGCCGGACGAAACTGAAGACTAAATGATTCGGTAACAACGGCCACCGCCGCAAACAGTAATTGATGCACGGAAAGTAACAAGACAAGGATGATTAACCGAGGCCGCATAACTTCTTTCTCCATCTTAAATATGTAGTCGTTGCATTTCCAGGCTGGGAATACTGGTTTCCCAGGCTTTGTTAAAAAATACCTGTTCACTTTTAACTTTCAAGGGATCATTGAGGCTGGCAATACCCTCGTAACGATCCGAATAGGGTCGGTATATAAAACCATTTTTATCTACCAGAATGAGTGTTTGATGAGATTCATCGAAATCACTCGATATCTGGTGAATATGTATACGACTGGTCAGACGTCGCCGTAATTCAATAATCTTATGGCCATATTTTATGAGTACCTGGGGTTCTCTTAGTAAAATACGCAGTGTTGCCTGCCGGTTTGATATCACAAAGTTCTTTAAGAGATCTGTGATTTCAGAAGTATTATAAAGGTTACCATCAAAGTCATGGCTAAATATATCAATCGAGTATTTTGCCTGTTGAATTAACTGCATCAGGGTATCGTAATTATCCTGACGTGTTTCCAGTTTAATATTACCGGACTTTGGATCACTCGTTATATTTTTAATTTCCCTTTCAGACATGGTGTTTTTAATATGTTTATATCAGCCCTGAGGATATTACATCTGCGATGATTTTTCAGGTTTCTTTGCTGACAGGGATTTGTGCATGGTCTGATGAGGAATACCCGCATCCATAAATATGGGGCCTTCGGAAATAAAGCCCTGTTGTTCGTAGAAACTGACTGCACTGGTTTGTGCGTGGAGAAAGACCCGGTCGAGGTGCTGTTGGTTGGCGACTTTGAGGACATGGTTAAGCAGGGCATGACCTGCCCCCTGATGTCGATAGTCAGGTAAAACAGCCATTCGGCCGATGTGCCCATTATTGAGCATGCGTACGGTTCCGACGGGCTGTTGTTCTGTAGTCAGAGCGAGGAGGTGAAAAGCCTGATCATCGAGACCATCCCATTCGAGTTCTTCTGGTACCTGTTGTTCATGAATAAAAACCTGTTCCCGGATATGACAAATGGCATCATGATCCGAGCTAAAGCTGGCAGTTTTTATCTCAAATTTGTCCATGCTTCATTAGCAAAATCATATTTTGCATGGTTGTAGAGTGCACAAAATAGATCAATAAAAGCTTCGTCATCCAGATAAGGGGTGAGCAATTCTTCTTTTAGAATACGATGATTACAGGCTAGCTGTACCAGATAGGTCCAGTGGGTGGGTAATTCGTATTCTTCGCCATCAATATATAGCAGGACATCGGTACCTTCATGGATAAATGAAAAGCGCGAGAACTCACTGCGTATTAGTATTCCAGACTTAATGAGTTGCGTTCTGAAATCTGCAGGGCTTAAAAATTCAGGCCGATCTTCTGGTACATCACCATGTCTGGGCTCGGTTATATAGCGACCAAACCAGCGGTTAATTTGTTGTTTATTCGAAGTAGCTTCCTGGATTATGGACTGGATACTGGCCAGAGCCTGATGACTGATTTCACCCGGGTTATCCTGAATTTGTATATTGGTATCACTGTAACGTTGTTGCTCATCAAATTTAGGCAACAGGTCGTCAACAAAGCTACTCAGCAGATCAGCTTTAGCTGGTGCGCGAAAACCGATGGAGAAGGTCATACATTCTTCCATTGCGATTCCATAATGGGCAACGCCGGGAGGAAGATACAGAATGTCACCGGGCTTGAGGATCCATTCCTCTTCGGCCTCAAAATCTTTCATAATTTTGAGTTCGGTTTCGTCTAGCTTATTATCGTCATCAACAGGGTTCGTATTGATTTTCCAGCGACGGCGGCCAAGGCCCTGCAGTAAAAAAACATCATATTGATCGACATGAGGTCCAACTGAACCGTGGATAGGCGCGTAACTCACCATGACATCATCTACGCGCCAGTTCGGAATAAAGTTGAAGGCATTCAGTAACATGGCCAGCTCGGGGATATAGCGATTCGCTTCCTGGACTAACAGGGACCAGTGTGATTCAGGAAGAGATTTGAAACGTGTTTCCTCAAAAGGACCACGTTCCAGGCTCCAGGGCTTAGGGCCATCCTTTTCCAGGATTAGTCGTGATTCGATATTGTCTTCGCAGGCCAGCCCGGCAAGTTCATCCGGATTAACAGGAGTAGAAAACCGGGGAAAGCCCTGACGAATTAATAAGGGTTTTTTCTGCCAGTATTCGGATAAAAACTGACTGACACTCAGTTCTCCCAGTGGACTGAATTTTTTTAAGGATCTGACCTTTTCAGTGTCTTCTCCAACTTTGAATTTATGCAACATTGACATCTAAGTAACTTCCAATAATTTACAACGTATCTTCCGGATTACACAGGAATAGTATGCGTTAGTTATCGGAGTACCGTCTCTATATCTTTAATCCTAGATCGACCTAGATGGCTTTTGCTTGCTCTATAGCGTTACCGATATAGCTGGCAGGAGACAGGTCCATAAGCTGTTGTTTGGCCGCATCCGGGATGGCCAGACCCTCGATAAAGGTGCGAATCGAATTGGCATCGATTTTCTGACCACGAGTCAGTTCTTTTAGTTTTTCGTAGGGCTTTTCAATGCCGTAGCGGCGCATAACGGTTTGAATGGGTTCAGCCAGTACTTCCCAGTTATCATCAAGGAATTGCTCCAGACGGTCTTCATTGACCTCCAGTTTACTCATACCTCTCAGGCTAGATTGGTAGGCAATCATACTATGTGCCAGCCCCACACCGAGATTCCGGAGTACGGTTGAATCAGTCAGGTCACGCTGCATACGAGAGATGGGTAATTTACTGGCCAGGTGGTCAAAAATGGCATTGGCCAGGCCCAGATTGCCTTCAGAGTTTTCGAAATCTATCGGATTAACTTTGTGCGGCATGGTGGAAGAACCCACTTCACCAGCAATGGTTTTCTGTTTGAAGAAACCCATGGAAATATAGGTCCAGATATCACGATTAAAATCCATCAGGATATTGTTGAATCGGGCCATGGCATCAAAAAATTCAGCAATATAGTCATGAGGCTCAATTTGAATGGTGTAGGGATTCCAGTCCAGTCCCAGAGAGGTGACAAACTCCTCAGCCAGTCCAGCCCAGTTCAGTTCGGGATAGGCACTCAAATGGGCATTATAGTTACCCACAGCACCGTTGATTTTACCCAGAATAGTTACCTCAGCTATCTGAGCACGTTGGCGCTTGAGACGGTAGACACAATTGGCGATTTCTTTCCCGACGGTCGTGGGTGAAGCTGGTTGGCCATGAGTGTGTGACAGCATGGGGATTTCCGCATAGTCATGGGCCATTTTGCGCTGAACATCAATCACTTCGTCAAGTAGTGGCAATATCACCTGATTTCGTGCCTCACGCAGCATCAGGGCATAAGACAGGTTATTGATATCCTCAGAGGTGCAGGCGAAGTGGATAAATTCGCTGATACTCTCGAGTTCCTGATTACCGGTAATTTTTTCTTTGAGGAAATATTCGACCGCTTTAACATCATGATTCGTACTACGCTCGATATTTTTGACCCGTTGGGCATCTTCTTCAGAAAACTGTTCAACGATACCATTCAGGATGTCATTGGCGTGACGGCTAAAAGGCTTCACCTCTTTGATTTGCTCACAGTTGCTCAGGAACTGTATCCAGCGAACCTCAACCAGTACGCGATGACGTATGAGTCCATATTCACTGAAAATGGGTCTCAGCTCAGCTGTTTTGCTGCCATAACGACCATCAATTGGGGATACTGCGCTCAGAGAAGTAAGTTCCATATTTGTATAAACCTGTGTTATTAAACAAGGGGTTAAACGAGCAGCGGATCATACACTATCCGTACAGGGAACGTCACAGGTTGGCGCAGGGCGAAAGAAAATTGACTTTTCAGGGGGTAGACGGTTAACTGTCACAAAATTTGATAACAATCAGGCGATATGTAAATAATCGCCGTATAATAATCTTGGCTAAATGTGTGAAAAAACAACCGCTTGTCATTCTATCAGTTCTTACCTTAACACTTTCTTCCCCCGTCATCTTCGCAGAACCTGCCACTGAGGCTGAAGCTGCCATCGAGCCTGATGTGGTCACCGAGATTGATAGTGCGGCTGAGCCAGAAGTCATTAAGCAGAATGAAGTCACTTCAGACAGTATCAATACTGATACGACACCATCGGAACAGATTCAGGCGAATGAGGTTGAATCCATAAATGAAACGCCTGAAGCGCGGAGCACGGAAAATCAGGTGGTAATTGATGGCCTGCCTGAAAACGGAATCGTGCCGCCTGCAGAATCTGAAATGAAACCTGATTCTACGATGAAGATTCAGGAGCAGGCTGCTGATGAAGCATCTACCGAGGTCAATACTCCGATGGAACAAAATATCCTGAATACGCGGGTCGATAATCGGTATACATTTAAAGTGGGTCTGAGTGCACTGCGTTTTTTCTATCAGGAATTCGATTCAAACGACAACGTAGTGGATGATGAGATTGGCATCATACCGGGTATCCAGTTTGGCGTTAGTTATATAGAAGATAATCATTTCGTAGAGCTGGATTTCAATTTCATCTCCGGCCAGGTGGACTATTCGGGACATACGGTTTCTTCAAACCCGGTGCTTAATAATTTACCCATAAGTAGCCGTACTGAAACGGATATTACTGATATTCGTTTATTGCTGGGTCAGAACTATGTTACCGACTCGATGCGCAAGTATTCCCTGTATGCGGGGCTTGGCTATTATCACTGGCGTCGTCACATTTCTCCCACTACAACCAGTACCGGTGTTGGAGTCGCGGGCATTCTTGAATTCTATTCATGGGGATATGCGGTTTTGGGCGCTCGATTTCCTATAATTGTGGATAATCAGACTGATGCTCACCTTGATGTCAGCCTGACCCGTATGTTCATGGCAAAGCTGGATGTAGATTTTCTGGGTTTCCAGAACTATGACACGATGAAATTAGATTTGGCTGAAAAATGGGGCTTGCGTCTGGCTATGCCCTGGAAGCTATCAACCCAGCATGACTATTCAGTTACAGTGGAACCCTATTTTGTATTATGGGACATTGGTCGAAGCAATACTCAGGAAGCTACCGTCAATGGAACAGGATCGGGGACTTCGTTTGTGGAACCTCGAAGTGAAACTCGCAACCTGGGTGTATCTGTTTACCTGAAATTTTAATGCAGACTTTCGTTGTCGTCTTCGTTGATAAACTGTTTCAACATGGATAATAAACGAGGGGGATAGTCATTAAATTTAACTGCAATCCCTCCATCATCAACTCTTACCACCGTTGTTCGTATAGAGATTTCATGAGAATCATTTTCCAGCGAAATTTGCACCGCCTGATTATTACTAATATGAATGCCCGGTGCGATATTAAGATAAAGGCCACCCATACCAATATTTTCAGTATGGCCAGTGATCATGCTGTTATTAGAATTAATAATTGCATTTAACTGAACGGGTTTACGATCGTTCCAACGTCGTTCCATTCTTCCCCCTTTGGCATTTTAAGTAAGTACACACAGGTACACTTAGCGCCTTTATTTATAGGTGTTTAGTGCATAATGCACTGATAAATTATAAGTATTTATTTTTGAATTTCAGAAAGCATAATGACACAAAGTTATGTCATTTGTGAATTAAGATAGTGACAGGGTAAGTGCGAATTGTATCTAGGGGTTAACCCTGATTTAAAAACCACTTAGATAGTGCGGGGGATTTCATTACAACTGTATCACCCGCTTTATGGTGATGCAGTTGTAGTGAAACTATAGGTGTTATACCTGGCGGTAGATAATACCTGGGTTAATCAGTAACTCATCATTACTTAATTGATGTAAAGGGCATCCTTCTGAATCACATTCAGCTAACCTGTCATAAATATATTTGTGTCCTTCAGTTTCAAATGATTCATAAATAGGTTTGCCAAGGTGTGAACCAATTGGACGGCCATAAACTGTATTTTCCACGTTATTCTCCTGTTCCTTAATGCTCTTCAGCTTTGGTTGGTGATTGAATTGTTAATTGTATTTTTACAATCTAAAAAAGCTATCGGCGGCTTATTTAGTGACTTTAATAAATTAGTCTCATTCAAGAAAAACTGTGACGATGGTTACAGGTACTGGAGGGCTGTTTTACAGATTGTCATAAAGACATTCTTGAAATGCAGTAAAATGGACATAAGCGAAAGTTAATATAGTGTGTTTTTGGCCTGTCCGATGCCAGAATTTTCCTAAAAAAGCAGGATAAAGTGTTTTACTTTGACTGGAAATATCCTAAGATTTAACTATAAATTTATTGCGCAAGATATTGAATTTTAAGCCGAGATTGTAAATATGTTTAGATTGTCCATTTTTCT
>JAPHRJ010000095.1 GCA_026196045.1 Gammaproteobacteria bacterium | reverse complement strand
TCATTAAGCCGATTATTTTGTTGCAGGATACTCTGCTGTTGAACTTCATTATAAGTTTCCATGGCAATGGCAATATCAAAGAAAATAACTTTCAGAATTGCCAGAATGGAATCTTCCAGTTGTTTGGGGTCATCGGTAATTATTTCACTAAGACGAGGGATCAGAAGAGATAAGTATTTTCGATAGGCCCCGATGTACCAGCGTGGTTCAAGCCCCTGTTGTTGGTGAACTCGCCCAACAGTAAAACGTTGCGCAATATATGATTTGTCGTAATTGCCCTGTGTTAACGAGGTAAAATATTCTGTTTGTGTTTTTTTTAGTCTTTCGAGGATATGTTGATCCGGGATTAATTTGCGAGTGCTATCAAATTTAAGCAGGTGGTCATAAAATTCGTTTACAAAAAACTTCGGGTTCTGGGTTAAATGCTGATGTAGTTGTTTTAATCTGTCTATATCAACATCAGAAAATTCAAGAAAAGCCTTGAGTTCTTCCACTTCATGGTGGTTAAAGACCTCCCCCGATTTATTCATTCTGATTTTCCTTATTACTAAACGATGGTTTTTTCATTATTTTTGTAGGTGCTAGTGTATGTGCCTGAGAGGGAAAAATGCAAACTTGGGTGGTTTGAGTGTAAACTCTGTATTTTGTTGCACACTAACTTTTTAGCTGGCTTGAGATAAAATAGATGAATCGTTTTGGACGCCATGTTTATGAACCTGTTTGGCGAATTCGTTCTCATATGTTTGCCCAGCAGGCACCGAGTTCACTGCTCTGCTGGTTATATGATTCTGGTTCATTGACTCGGCGTTTACAGGCGGCCTGCGAGGGTAGTTTTTGTGTAGAAGTGATTGATCAAAGCTGGCAACGTCCCATGCTCAATGAAGCCGTTCGCCTTGGTATATCGGCAGAACGTCTGGCATTAATTCGACAGGTCTATCTTTACTGTAATAATAAACCGGCTGTATTTGCGCGCACGGTTATTCCTGCTCAGACATTGAGCGGTCCACAACGGCACCTGGCCAGTCTGGGGAGTCGGCCCCTCGGAGCCGTTTTATTTGCCAATCCCAATATGTCTCGTGATGAAATGGAAGTGGCCTGTATTCGAAACGGGCAACGAATTTTCACCAGTGCCACCGCAAAACTGGAGCGAGTGCCAGATGTAATTTGGGGAAGGCGTTCGGTTTTTTATCTGGACAGAAAACCCCTGCTGGTGAATGAAGTGTTTTTACCTGATATCCCGGACTACCCCAGAAATTAACCCAGATATTATCCCGGACCTAATCATGATCACGCAGAATTGCATTAGTCTTGTTACAATGCGCCAACATCGATTAATGGCTGAGTACGTGCATGATGGTAAACAGGTGGGGACTGGATAAAACAATATTACGAGATTGTGCTCGCCAGTATTATTATCTGACCCGTCTCGATCGCCCTATTGGGATCCTGCTGTTGTTGTGGCCCACCTGCTGGGCACTGTGGGTGGCAGCCGAAGGCTGGCCTGATCTGCACATTCTGATCGTCTTTTTACTGGGCGTGGTACTAATGCGTTCGGCAGGCTGTGTGATTAATGATTTTGCCGATCGGGAATTTGATCCACAGGTGGCTCGAACTCAGCATCGCCCTGTTGCCAGCGGTAAAGTCACTCCCAAAGAAGCCCTGATTCTTTTTGCTGCATTATGCATGCTGGCTTTTGTGCTGGTTTTGACTCTGAATAGCCTGACAATTTATTTATCATTTGTCGCTGTCGCACTGGCAGCAATTTATCCTTTTATGAAACGTTATACTCATCTGCCGCAGGTGGTACTGGGGATGGCGTTTGGCTGGTCAATCCCGATGGCTTTTGCTGCGCAGACGGGCGACATCCCCAGGGTAGCCTGGCTGATGTATGTGATCAATGTCATCTGGTCTGTGGTGTATGACACCATGTATGCCATGGTGGATCGGGAAGATGATCTGAAAGCCGGAGTAAAATCCACCGCGGTTCTGTTTGGTGAGGCTGACAGAGTCATTATCGGGATTTTACAGGGTTCGATGTTGCTGGGCCTGTTGCTGCTAGGGCAACAGCTGGAATTACCGAATATCTATTATCTGGGTGTCGCGGTGGCAGCTGGGCTGTCCCTTTACCAGCAACTACTAATCCGAGAACGATTTCCAAAACGCTGTTTTCAGGCGTTTCTTAATAACAACTGGCTGGGGCTGGCCATTTTTGCAGGCCTGTTTGTCAGTTATCTCTAAGCCGAAGGGCTGTCTGGCCTGATAAACAGGTTCTAATTATTCTTTGTAAATCCTTGTATAACAAGTAGTTAACTGCTATTTTTAGGGTGACGGTTTAACTTGCGAGTATAACCGCTTGAATGGTGCGGCTAAAAAATGCTCAAATTTTAGTTATATCAATGGCTTATAAGAACTTTATAAACTTGAGCATTGGCCGATACATATCTGTGAGTTTATGGGCTATGTGACAGGAGAGTGACACTGTTTGCGTTTTTGAAAAAGAAAGCCGTTTCAGCGGGGGTAGTTGGTGTGAGTCTGTCTGAGACAGGGGCCGCTGTCGCACGTGTGCAACGCTATCCGGAACAAAAACCGGTTCTGCATCAGTGCAAATTTACCGCACAGGATGATCTGGCGGCACAGGCAAAAGAAATGAAGCTGGATGAAGATTCAGCGGCCATGGTTATGCCGATGGGAGAATTTTCCCTGCAGATGCTGGAAGCGCCTCAGGTGGAAGCCAGTGAAATGCAGGCAGCAGTACGCTGGAAGATCAAGGACATGCTGGATTATGACCTGGGTCAGGCTGTAGTGGATGTGTTTGAAATTCCTGGTTTGAAAGAACAGGGACGTACTCCACAGGTGTATGCGGTGTTTGCGCATCAGGACAAAGTACGGTCACAGGTTGAATACGCAGAAAGTGCCGGGCTTCAACTTGAATATGTGGATATTCCTGAGCTGGTGCAACGCAATATTGCCAGCCTGTTAGCTGAGGATGAAAAAGGTGTGGCCCTGTTACGCTTTAATGCGCGTTCAGGTCTGATTACGTTAACGCAACAGGGTAATCTTTATCTGGCGCGTTCGCTGGATATTGGTTTTGAATCTTTAAGTGGTCTGAATGCGACACAAGCTTCGGTCGAAGATTCAGGGCTGTCGATGGAGCCAGACTTTGGTGGTGGATTGCAACATGAACTGGACAGTGTTGTGCTGGAAATTCAGCGCTCACTGGATTATTACGAAAGTCATTTTGGAAAGCCCCCGATTAGTAACCTGGTTATTGCACCGATAGAAGAAGAGATAGTGGGGCTGGATGAACATATTAAAACCAGTTTGGGATTAAACGTACGTATGCTCGATCTGAATGATGTATTGCAACCTTATGAACCCATTAGTCGCGAACAACAGGCTCGTTGTTTTTATGCGATTGGTGCGGCGTTACGTGAAGTGTAGGTGACAGGGTAGCCATGCAACAAATAAATCTGTATCAAGCGGTCTTTCGGAAAACAACACTGTTGTTGTCCGCCAGATCTTTACTGCGAGCAAGTGCGGCATTAGCAGGTTTTCTGGTTGTAGTAACCGCTCTATTGCAATGGCAGTTGTCACAACAGTCATCTGCACTGGAAACTGCAAAGGCACAACAGACAGCACAACTGGCAAAATTAGCGAAGTTGCAACAGCAGGTACAGAACCGGCAGCAGGACAAAAAGTTGCTACATGAGATTGAAGTGCTGAGTACCCATATTGCAAACAAGCAACGTGTCATGCAGGTGCTAACAACGCAGCGATTTGGAAATACCGATGGTTTTACTGAACATGTAAAAGGTCTGGCAAGACAGCGGATTGATGGTATGTGGCTAACCGATATTTCAATCAGTAAGGGTGGAGAACATTTAGGCATGAAAGGTCAGGCACTGCAGGCTGAGTTGCTACCACGTTATCTGCAACGCTTATCGTCTGAAGCAGCCTTTCTTGGCAAATCATTTAAGACATTAAATATTGCAAGGAATGATAAAAATCCCAGCTGGGTTGATTTTAATTTGCAGAGTGTCATACCAGAAAAAGCAGGTTCAATGGTGAACAGAGGGCAGGCTCAGCCATGAAAAATATACATGACTTGATGGCCCGTTTTGATGTATTAAGCCAACGCGAACGTAGTGTGATCGCAATACTGGTGTTAGTGATAATGTGTCTATTGGCCTTTGTGCTGTTTATTGAACCTGTTATGCAGGAATCAGATAAAACAAAAAAACAATTGTTTGATCTGGACGCACAAGTTACATCAGGGCAGGCTCAGCTTGCGGCATTAGAAAAAGCGTTAACGCTGGACCCAGATGCAGAGAATTACAAAAAACTGTCTCGGCTTAAAGATCAGCAGAAGACAATGGATAAAAAATTACAGGACAAAATGCAGGGTCTGATTGAACCAGCACAAATGGCGCATGTTCTGGAAGTCGTCCTGAGTAAAACCAGCAGGTTGCGACTGGAGAAATTAAAAAATTTACCAACACGGCCTTTGATTAATCAGGCTGGTGAAGATACACAGAGTCAACTGGATATCGGTGTTTACCAACACGGTTTACAGATTGAGCTAAGCGGCAGTTACCTGAGTATGCTGGATTACCTGAAAGCACTGAAAAGCCTGCCCTGGAATTTTTACTGGGACAGGCTTGATTTACAGGTTGATAAGTACCCGCGTTCAACAATTGTGATTGAAGTTCATACCCTGAGTTTTAATGAAGGCTGGATCGGGGTTTGATATGCGAGCTGCATTGATGATTTTCCTGGGATTATGGTCAGGACTGATATGGGCTGAAGTGCTGGATGATCCGACTCGTCCTCCAGGGTTTGCAAAGGTTGTTAAGGGTAAAGCGGTTGCAAAAAATCAATGGTGGCTAAATGCGATTCGTATTGATGCCCAAAGCCGTATTGCGATTATTAATGGTCGTACGGTAGAAGAAGGTGGCTGGGTAAATAATGCTTATGTAGTAAAAATTTTACCGGACAAAGTTAAACTCAAGGGGAACGCAGGAGAGTTTTTTGTCAGGTTAGTTAATCAACAGGTAAAGGTGTCGTCAGGAAAACAAAATGGAAAATGACATACTTAACCAGAATATTAACCGAGAGAATATGGTTGTGAGTCAGACGCTAAAATTAAAAGATCGAATATCGATACCTGCATTGTTCGTTCTCATGATCATGGTGGGGCTATTAACTTCCTGTGCAACTGATAAGGAGCGCAAGTCGAATACGATGAGCTCCATTACGGACGCATTTGAAGAAAGTTCTCAAAGGCAGGCTGAAGCGCCAACCGAAGATAATGTGGCGGATGCATTGTTACCTCCCATCTCACTGGAGTTACCCGGTGACACACAGATTGATGTTGAACCGCGTTTTGATATCAAGGTCAATCGTGCATTGGCAAAACAGTTTTTTATGGGGCTGGTTGAAGGGACGGCGCATAATATGGTGGTGCACCCCAGTGTTAAGGGACGCATTACTCTGGATTTAAAAAATGTCAGCGTACCGGAAGTCATGGACGTAGTACGTAGTGTTTATGGTTATGATTTTGAACAGACTAAGAGTGGATATCAGGTCTTCCCGAATGAAATGAGCACACGCATTTTTAAGGTGAACTATCTGGATATTAAGCGCAAGGGTAGTTCTCAAATGCGTATTAGCTCAGGGCAGGTGACAGAGGCAAACCTGAACCAGTCAGGCTCAAGCTCAAGCCAGTTAAATACAGGAAATTCTCAAATCAGTGGCACAGGGAATAGATCTAGTGTTTCTGGAAGCCGTATTGAAACCAGTTCGGATTCCAGCTTCTGGAAAGAGTTGCATTTAACATTGCAAACCATCCTGGGTAACAGGGAAGGTCGAAGCGTGGTAGTCAGCCCTCAATCCGGTATTGTTGTAATCAGGGCGATGCCTGGTGAATTACGTACCATTGAAAAATTCCTTGCCACTACACAGAATATTATTGAACGACAGGTAATTCTGGAAGCAAAAATTGTTGAAGTTGAACTTAGTGAAAACTTTCAGGCCGGGATTAACTGGTCGGCATTAAAAACGACACCGAATAGTAGTGTGTTAGCCAGCCAGACTGGCGGGGGCAGTATTTTTGATGGAACTGGCAGTAGTGTTATCGATGGTAATACCGGCGACCTGAATCCATCGAGCTTGAGTCAGATTACGGGTTCAGCAGCAAGTGCGTTTGGTGGTGTGTTCTCATTGGCACTAAATATAAGAAATGATTTTACCGCTTTCCTTGAGTTGCTTAAGACGCAGGGTGATGTACAGGTATTATCCAGCCCGAAAGTCTCTACCATTAATAACCAGAAAGCGGTAATTAAAGTGGGTAAGGATGAATTCTTTATCACTGATGTCGAGTCTGATACGAATATTGCTACGGGTGCATCAACAACAACCAGCAATGTGGAATTGACCCCGTTCTTCTCTGGTGTGGCTCTGGATGTCATTCCTCAAATTAGTGAGGATGGCGACATCATTTTACATATTCATCCCTCGGTCAGTACGGTTACAGAGAAAGTTAAGAACATTGGCCTTTCAAGTTCTTCAACGCTCAGTGTGCCACTGGCGATTAGTACCATTCGAGAATCCGATAGTATTATTAAAGCGAAAAACGGTCAGGTCGTAGTGATTGGTGGCTTAATGCAGGATTCTATTAGCGAGGAAGATGCCTCTGTTCCAGTGCTGGGCGACCTGCCTTTGATAGGTGCGCTGTTCAGACATAGCAAAGAGGTGAAGAAGAAAAGTGAACTGGTGATTTTACTGAAACCGATTGTTGTAGATAACGACATACAATGGTCTGATGCCGTACAAAAATCTCAGCAACGGATTAATATGCTCTATGGAAATTAAGATGAATGTAACCCCGGTGGGTGATTGACTATGTATCTGGAACATTTTGGTCTGAAAGAGTTACCGTTTTCCCTGACTCCGGATACGGAGTATTTCTTTTCTTATGGGCATTATGCTGACGCGCTGAATACCCTGTTGGTCGCGTTACGCACAGGCGAAGGTTTTATCAAAGTTACCGGTGAAGTCGGGACAGGCAAGACCCTGTTATGCCGTAAATTGCTCAATACACTGGAAGATAAGTTTGTTACCGCTTACATCCCAAATCCTATGGTGACGCCCTATGGTTTGCTCACCGCCGTGGCAGAAGAACTGGGAGGGGTTATTGACCGTCATTATGGTCATCATCAACTACAAAAAATTATTACCAAACGATTGATTGAACTGACAGCGGAAGGTAAAAGGGTCGTGTTGTGTATGGATGAAGCGCAGGCCATGCCACTGGAAACACTGGAATCATTGCGCCTGTTGACCAACCTTGAAACAGAGAAAAATAAATTAATGCAGGTGGTTCTGTTTGCGCAGCCTGAATTAAATGATCATTTAAATCGTCGAGAAGTTCGCCAGTTAAAACAGCGTATTACTTTTTCATATAATCTGGATCCCATTGATCGTGAAGGTATCGATTCCTATGTATCTCACCGCCTGGTAACGGCAGGCTACCAGGGAGGAAATTTATTTGTCGCATCGGCATTACAAAAGTTGCATAAATCCAGTCGCGGTATTCCTCGTCTGATTAATATTCTTTCCCATAAGTCGATGATGGTGGCTTATGGCAAGGGGGATGATTCAGTTACAAAAAAACATATTCTAATAGCAGTTAAAGATACGGATGATGCGCAGCTGCGGCCTCATTTTTTTTCAAACTTGTTTTTTAATAACCGCTGGTTCACTGCAAGTATACTGATTGCAGTATGTGCAGGAGCTATCTATCCAGCTGTAAATTTAGTAAGTATGTTATGAGTCTGATTAACCAGGTTTTAAAAGATTTAGAAAAACGTCGGGCCGAGAAACTGGGTGTTCCAGATGGGCCATTAAATACTATTCCTCGCTATACCGTTGCCAGGTCACATAATTACACTAATTATCTGCTGGCTATCGTGAGCTTTTGTTTGCTGCTGCTTGTTCTCCTGCTTGCATGGGAGAGGAAAGATACCTTATTGCAGACGATTATGCCGTCGAACATCAGCCAGCCTGTTACTGAACAATATAGTGCTGGATCCATTACCGGAACAAAGAATAGCTCGGTAGAGAAAACGGTCGCTGCAAACCCGGTTAACAATACAGATGTAAAAAGTAACATAACAACAGATAGAAATTCAGGGATAGTAGAGGCACCAGCACAGCAGAAACCTGACTGGGTTGAACCACAGAATCAGGAAAGATTAGAACAGTCAATTTCAGCAGAGACCAGGGTTTCAAAAACAAAGCCAACAGCACAGCTCCCCTATAAGAATACATCTACTGATGTGGCTCAAGATACTGAAGTGGCACCCGCTTTTGATGATGAGGCTGGTGTAAAAATTGAAAAACGTAGTCGACCACTGAGTCAGCAGCAGGTGGCATCTCTGGCCTTTCAGAAAGGTTATGAGGCATTGCGAAAAGGCAGGGCTCGGCAGGCTGAGAAGCTGTTACTTGAGGCATTGACGGCCAGTGAAGAACACCTTGAGTCACGGGAAATGCTGTCCGGGATTTATATTAAGACTGGTCGTTTTGTTGAGGCGGGCCAGCTGTTATCTGAGGGTATTTCAATCAACCCTCAACATGCACTATTTAGAAAACTCTATGCTCGTGTTTTACTGGAGCAGGAAAATGTAAACGCAGCAGTAAAAGTGCTGGAGCGACAGTTACCCGCCTTAAATGATGATATTGATTATTTTGCCTTACTGGCCGCCCTGTATCAGCGCCAGAATCGGCATGAAAATGCAGCAGCCCTGTATCAGAAAATGCTGGAGCAAAATAAAAGTGTCGGTGTCTGGTGGATAGGGCTGGGTATTTCGCTGGAAAAAATGGATAAACCTGATGATGCCCGCAATGCTTATGAGAATGCACGAGCGAGTGGAACACTGGCGAATCAATTAGTCCAATATACTGATAATCGCCTGGTGGCATTAAAAGATATCGGTTTCCCGGTAGAATAGTCAGGCTAAATTTCTCTGGCGAATTTACCGATCTTATTTTTTATTGAAATCGGCGGGTAGCGACTTAATGTACAGATCCTGTTTGGCATAAGGGATCTCAATTTTCTTTTCCTGGAACTGTTTGTACACAGTCGAGTTTAACCGGTCCAGTACTCTCCCACGTAGAACGGGTTCATCGACCCAGCATAGCAACTCAAAATCCAGACTGGAACCACCGAATTGCCGAAACCGCACACGCGGTTCGGGGTCATGGCAGACATTCCCCTCTTCAAGCGCAATCTGCATGAGCAGGTCTTTTACGACATCAATATCTGTACCATAAGCCACGCCAACTTTTAGACGGATACGGTATTTTGTGTGTGGGCCACCAGATTCATTAGTTATTTTGCTATTGCCCATGATGGCATTGGGTATGGTCACTTCAACATCATCGCGAGTCAGAAGGCGTGTACTGCGGATGCCAATATGGGTAACTTCACCGCGTTCACCGCTATCAAGAACAATAAAATCTCCAATTTTATAAGGAGCATCGGCCAGAATAAACACGCCAGAAAACAGGTTAGAAAGTGTGTCCTTAGAAGCAAAGCCAACCGCGATGCCGATAATACCGGCGGAAGCCAGCCAGGCGGTCATATCAACATTCCAGGCACTGAAAATAATATAGATCGACAGTACCAGTACGATAATGATTGCCAGGTTTTCAAATAGTGGCAGTGTCTGGGTACGTACAGCCGTGAATCGTTCGGTTTGTTCACTGGCAGCTCGTAACAACAGCCGTGTTAAACGCACTATAAAGACTGACCAGATAAAGATGGCAATGGTTTGAAAAATAGAAAGCAGGACGGTTTGAATTTGGCCACTAAAGGCCAGGCTGACAGCGATGGTGGCGGCAACCAGGATGACAGAGAAATAGACCGGTGGACGAATTAGTTCCAGTAGTTTGTCATCAAGATGAGTTTGAGATATTCGGGCCAGTCGATGGATGATGTTGGAAAGCAGGTAGTTAACCAGCTTGCCAAGGAACAGGCCAGCAAATAAAACGACGATAGCCTGGAGATAGGTGTTTTCGCCAAAGAGCGTCAGGTAAGGTTTTAATTGTTCTATCATAGTCCGTTCTCTGTAATGAGTATTTAAGAGAGCTTCAATATTACGATAATGATGGCAGAAATAGTATCTCTGAACGACTTGGTGGTGAACAGGAGACAATACCCCTGATATATGTCGCTGTTATAAGCAAATAAAGATATTCAAATTAAGACCTTGTTCATGGTTGCAGGAGGGGGGTGTAATCTATACTCTCTGTATTTATTGGGATTATTGTTAATAATACAGAAGGAAAACGTGTTATTCTTATTCATTAGCTGAGTTCATAATTTGCTGGGCTCGTAATTTCAATAAGCCATTTTATTTTTAACAGGGACAATGTGATGGTTAGACTTCACATCATTGTTACAGCGTTAGTGCTCATTCATTTCGGCGGAGCTGCCTTTGCGGCTGAGCAACCAGTATCTCGTTCCTTATCTGGCACGGCATCCCCGCTGTTAAATTTCCAGTTTGATTATTACCATTCACTGGAACAGCCTGGCTATGGCAAGGAATTACTGCACACGGATTTTTCCAGTGAAGTTGTGCCTGAACCCGTTAACCGAGTCAGACAGTACGATGCAGCCTTTTATTACCCACTACCCCGTTCAGGAATGAATTTTGGGGTTGGTGTAAATATTCGTTTGATTAATAAAGTTTTTACTGAAACTGAAAATGGTGAGACTTCATTTCACAATTTTAGTGAAGCGATTCCCATGTTCTATGCGACCGCCCTGTTTGATTTGCCCTTTAAAGGTTTATCCGCCGGGTTTGAAGGATTGCATACCGAACTACCAAAAAATGGTCGTTTTGATTACAAAGCCAAGCTGCATTATCAATGGAATGATGTCCTGGGTTTTGAGGGTGGCTGGCAGCATCAGCAGCAACCATTTACAGCTGGCCCAGGTGACCTGCAGGAAACAGAAGGTGCCGATAGTCTCTATCTGGATTTCCGCCTGAATTTCTAATTAGCTTTCCTGTTTGGCTGTTCAGAATTTTTCTACATGCCCCACCAGTTCTTCCTAAGCGCGAGCAATAGCCCATATTTCTATCTGGGCCACACCTGCACGCTTAAACATCCTGGCCAGCTCATGTACGGTATGCCCGGTGGTGACGATATCATCAATAATCGCAATATGTTGATAGGGCACAGTCGCGGCAATTTGAAACGCATTACGCAGGTTGGCGTGGCGAGAGCGAAGACTAAGTTCAGTCTGCGGCTGCGTATTTTTAATACGCTGACAGAGCTGTGTGTCCAGTTTTATATTCAGCGCCTGGGCAGCGGGGCGCGCCAGTTCCAGTGCCTGATTATAACCACGTTGCCGTAGTCGCTGCGGATGTAGTGGAACCGGGATGATGCATTCTGGTTTTGATGTTAGCTGCGGGAGCAGGTGCTGTGTTAGCAAATTTCCGAGCAGGCGTGCATGGTGTAGTTGCTGACTAAATTTCAACCCTGTCAGCAGGTTTATCAAGGGCGTCGCATAGTGATATGGAATGTGGCTTTGAAAGAACGGAGGAGGATCCTGCAGACACCGACCACAGTATAAATTATGTTTTGCCGATTCATTTGCCAGCCTGACTGGATCTATTTTTATGGGTAAAGCGCAGCGACAACAGCACGTGGTGTTTGTCGGCAGGCTGTTACGACAGTCTCGGCACATCGGGGTATTAATTTGAGCAGGCAGGCCACACAACAGGCACGCACCAGAGAAAAGGTTGATATTTAACCAGTTGTTCACTTTTGATATCCTTATCCGTTGACACCTGCGACAGGCTGTCTATTATTCCCTACCTTCTGAGTATATAACCCAGCCTTTATTAATGGAATCGGATATGAGTTCTGTAAGCCAATCTATAGCAAGCCCTGTACGTCATGACTGGACGGAAGATGAAATTGCCGCCCTGTTTGCCCTGCCTTTTAATGATTTAGTGTTTCAGGCGCAAACGCTGCATCGTCAGTATTTTGATCCTAATGAGGTTCAGATCAGCTCGTTGCTCAGTATTAAAACCGGGCGTTGTTCTGAAGATTGCGGCTATTGTCCGCAAAGTGCTCATCACGACTCGGAGCTGGAATCTGAATCCCTGATGGCGCTGGATGAAGTCGTAACAGCGGCCAAAGAAGCAAAGGAAAAAGGAGCCAGTCGTTTTTGCATGGGGGCGGCCTGGCGTCAGCCAAAGGATCGTGATCTGCAGGCGGTCATGGATATGGTTAAAGCAGTAAAAGACCTTGGTATGGAAACCTGTATGACCCTGGGTATGCTAACCAAAGATCAGGCCAACAGTCTGAAAGAGGTCGGACTGGATTATTACAATCACAACCTGGATACCTCGCCTGAGTTCTATGGTGAGATTATCAGTACCCGTACCTATCAGGACCGGCTGGATACCTTAAAGCATGTTCGTGATGCCAATATTAATGTTTGTAGTGGTGGCATTGTGGGAATGGGCGAATCACGAACTGATCGTGTACGCCTGTTGCAGCAGCTGGCTAATCAAACCAAACATCCTGAAAGTGTTCCTATTAATCTGTTAATTAAAGTTAAAGGGACGCCACTTGAAGATGCGCCTGATCTTGAACCGCTGGAGTTTGTTCGTAGCATTGCGGTTGCTCGTATTATCATGCCGGAATCCCATGTACGTCTTTCGGCGGGTCGTGAAAGTATGAGTGAAGAAATGCAGGCATTGTGTTTCCTTTCCGGTGCCAATTCTATTTTCTATGGCGAAAAACTATTGACCACAGCCAATCCTGCAACCAGTAGTGATCAGCAGTTGTTCGAGAAACTGGGGATTCGCGCCGTCTAGAAAATATTAGTCTGAAATTTATCTGCAAAGAACGTAAGGTACAAATAGATGACGTTTATTTGTGGAGAGTAATGTATGTCGATCATTGAAAGACTCAAACAGAATTTACAGGAACGAGAAACTAAAGCCCTGTATCGTCGCCGTAAGTTGATACAATCTCCACAGGGTGTGAGGGTATGTATTGATGGGCGAGAGTATCTGAATTTCTGTAGCAATGACTATCTTGGCCTCGCCAATCATCCAGAGGTTATTAAAAGTTTTCAGCAGGCGGCAAATGATTTTGGTGTGGGGAGTGGTTCGGCACACCTTATTAATGGCCATTCAGTCTTACACCATGAGCTTGAAGAAGCGCTGGCGGAATTTGTAAACCGTCCGCGTGCATTATTATTTTCAACAGGTTATATGGCAAACCTGGGTGTTGTCAGCACACTGGTAGGTCGTAGCGATGCTGTCTTTGAAGACCGTCTGAATCATGCCTCATTGATTGATGCAGGAATACTATCTCGTGCGAAATTACAACGTTATGCCCATAACGATGTAAATGCCTTGCAACAGTTGCTTATATCGAGCCAGGCCAAAGAAAAACTGATCGTGACGGATGGTATCTTCAGCATGGATGGCGATGTTGCACCTGTGAGTGACTTATCGAGACTGGCCCAGAAGTATGATGCCTTGCTCATGGTTGATGATGCCCACGGCATTGGTGTGTTGGGACAACGTGGTGCCGGTTTACTGGAACAGGAAAATTTAAATAGCCAGCAGGTTCCAATTTTGATGGGAACATTGGGTAAGGCGCTGGGAACATCGGGTGCATTTGTCGCAGGCGATGATGTTTTAATTGAGTCACTAATCAATAATGCACGTAGTTATATTTATACTACGGCCACACCGCCTGCTATTGCGGCCGCTACATTGACCAGCCTGCAATTACTACAGACTGAATCCTGGCGTAGAGAAAAGTTAAAACAACTTATTCAACATTTCAGAAAAGGAGCGAATGAATGTAGTCTGCCTTTAATGGAATCGGCAACAGCGATACAACCGTTGTTAATTGGTAATTCCAGTAAAGCAGTAGCACTGAGTGAGCGCTTGAAAAAGAAAGGCTATCTGATTAGTGCCATTCGCCCACCAACAGTCCCGGAAGAGACAGCCCGACTAAGGATTACATTATCGGCTGAGCATAGCGAAGAACAGGTTGATCAATTACTGGAAACATTAGCGATACTGATCAATATGGCTGATTACGATGGCTGATACATTACATGTAAAAACAATGGGTCATGGACAGGACCTGGTGTTATTGCATGGTTGGGCGATGCATGGTGGTATCTGGCCGGATGCAATGTTGAGTCAACTGGCGGAAACGTATCGTCTTCATATCGTCGATTTGCCCGGCCATGGCTTAAGTAAAGCGGGTAATGCCGATTTTACTGTCAGCCAGATCACAGCAACACTGGAACAATCATTATTATCCTTATTAAAGGGGAAGGCGATTTTTATAGGTTGGTCGCTAGGCGGTTTAATTGCAGCTAATCTGGTATTAAGAAATCCTGGCTGTGTAGAGAAGCTGGTTTTAATCGCCACAAGTCTACGTTTTACCAAAGCACATGACTGGCTACATGCGGTTGATGAAAAAGTATTAACCCTGTTTGCAGAAAATCTGATGGATGATTACAGGACAATGTTATCTCGGTTTTTAGCGTTACAGTTCTCGGGTGATGAATATGCGAGACAGGGGTTGCGTGAATTAAAACAAAAGGTTTTCGAACGTGATGTGCCTGAAGTGAAAATATTAGAACAGGGACTGGAAGTCTTACTAACGGCCGATTTTCGTCAACAGGCTTCTTATATTGACTGTCCGGTACAGTTACTCGGTGGCGAACACGATACCTTGACGCCTGCCGCATCACTTGTACAAATTTCTGAAATTATTCCTCATGCCAGGGTATCCATTATTAAAGGTGCCAGTCATGCGCCCTTTATTTCACATACGGAAGCGTTTCTTAAAGATTTAACAGGTTTCATTAATGACTGAGCAAGAGTTCGATCCAGGTAAATTTGAACTGGAAGCAAAACGGGTTCGTCAGTCTTTTGATAAAGCGGCAAGCGACTATGACGAAGCCGCTGTGTTACAACGTGAAATAGGCAATCGCTTACTTGAACGCCTGGATTACATGAAGATTTCACCCGAGCATATTCTCGATCTCGGTGCGGGAACCGGGTTTTGTAGTCGTGGTCTTTCTAAAAAATATCCCAGCGCAAATATTTATTCTATCGATATTGCTCCGGCTATGTTGCGATATGCGAAGCAGTCACTACCCTGGTTAAGAAAGCTAAAGAAACGTGATCGGTTTGTATTAAGTGATGCTAATCAATTAGCATTTTCTGATAATAGTATGGACGTTATTTTTTCAAACCTGACTCTGCAATGGTGTCCGAATCTTACTCAGGTATTTAATGAATTTAAACGAGTATTAAAGCCTGGCGGTATGCTGTTGTTCTCAACCTTTGGCCCAGATACCTTAAAAGAGCTTCGAGAAAGTTGGTCAGGCGTTGATGAACATATTCATGTTAATCAGTTTATTGATTTGCATCATGTTGGTGACGCGATGCTGCACTCAAAGCTGGCCGATCCAGTGATGGATATGGAAATTATTACGGTGACTTACCAGAACGTTTATCACATTATGAAAGATCTGAAACAGATTGGTGCGCATAATTTAAATCAGGGACGATCAAAAGGCTTAACTGGAAAAGGAAATATAAAGAAACTGGAACAGGCTTATGAAACTTACAGGCATGAAGGTGTGCTCCCGGTTACTTATGAAGTGATTTATGGGAATGCCTGGGTAGCCGAGCGGGAAATCAATAAAACTGTGGGTATGACCGAGTTTTATTTGTCACCAGATGAGATCGGTAAAGCTAAATGAATAAAGGATTATTTGTCACAGGTACAGATACTGGGATTGGAAAAACGGTGGTTAGTTCTGCTCTGATAACAGCATTTAATAAACTTGGTTTTCATACAACGGCAATGAAGCCCATCGCCAGCGGTGCAAAGTATATCAATGGTCAACTGGTTAATGAGGATGCTCTGCTTTTGCAACAGGCGGCATCAGAGTCAAGCTCTTATGAACTCATTAATCCCTATGTTTTTGAACCGGCAATCGCCCCCCACCTTGCAGCAAGACAGGTGGGCATTGAAATTGAACTTAGTCAGATCAAACAGGCTTATCAACAATTATCCAGTAATGTTGATATTACGGTTGTAGAAGGTGTCGGTGGCTGGCTGGTTCCGATCAATAAAACAGAGAACGTGGCTGACCTGGCAACCTGTTTAGATTTACCAGTGATACTGGTTGTCGGGATGCGCCTGGGCTGTATAAACCATGCCTTATTGACGAGTGAAAGTATTCAACAAAAAGGTGCTAATTTAATTGGTTGGGTAGCAAACGTGGTTGAAGCAGATTTCTCCTGTGTGGAAGAGAATATTGAAACGTTAAATGAAATGATTGATGCACCATTATTGGGAGTTATACCTTTTCAGGGTGAGATGAATTTAAATATGAGTATTTTGCAGTCTCGACTGTGATCAAAAACGATGTTGAAAATATAGTAACTAATTTGTCCTGTAGCTTATGGTTTCTCATTTGGTTTTTTATTTTTCTTTGGCGGTCTGATTGCGAAGATCACTACGGCGATAATAATAATAAGAATGATAAGTTCCATAAAATATTTCCCTGGTGTTCAGGATAAAAAACAGCACTAAATTAAAATGCTGTAAAGTCGAAGTTGTTTAATGCCACAGAAAGAAGCACCTAATTCTAAAAGCTTAATAAATACCCAATACGCAGCACACAGTCCATATTATTTGCATACGTAACTCTCACCTTAACCGAACTGAAAAATTGACTACTCAACGACTCCCCACACTCCTCACAGTTTCGAATATTATTTCTACTAGCAAAAAATTGCAGCCTCACTCCACAGTCATAAGCGTGATCTAAATCAATAATCATCAGGAATTTCTAACTTAGAGTAAAAATTGAGCAAAAAACTCGGAATAGAGATATCCTGCATGTGAAAGAAAAATCTTTTAAAACATAGAGTTGTGCAAATCTCAAATTTAGACTATATACAAAATACCATTATATATATTAGTAAGATTTTGGACAGACTCTAGAACTTTGGTGTATGATTTCGCCCATTCGTGTGATTTCGCATACCATGTGATTTTGCATAACAGGGAAGCAGGAAGGCCAGAGGGTGGCCTGTTGTTTTTTTGGTTATGAATCTGGCAAACATAGTAATATCACACTGAAGCACTCAGATAAAGAGGTTTGCTATGCTGGCAGTAAATTCGACTGTTCTGGATTCAGACCGTTAGCGCGTTAAACAACGACATAAGTATTCTCAATAAATTGTAGAGGAGACCATTCGTGGGAACTGCACAAGAAGAAACATATAACTTTGAAGTCGTGAGGTGGTTTACCGTTATGTCGGTGATCTATCTTGTCGTAGGTACCCTGGTGGGTGTTTACATTGCTTCAGAGCTGGCCTGGCCGGTTTTGAACTTTGATTTAGCTGAGCTGAGTTTTGGTCGACTTCGTCCCTTACATACCAATGCGGTCATTTTTGCATTTGGTGGTTGTGTGCTGATGGGCACGGCATTCTATACGGTGCAACGTACCTGTGGTGTGTCTCTGTGGAGTAATAAGATGGCATGGTTCACCTTCTGGGGCTGGAACCTGATTATCGTCTCTGCCGTTATTACTCTGCCACTGGGGATTACTCAGGGTAAGGAGTACGCCGAACTGGAATGGCCAATTGACCTGGCTATCGCAGTTGTCTGGTTAAGTTACAGTATTAACTTCTTTATGACGGTACTCAAACGTAAAACTTCACACATCTACGTTTCTAACTGGTTCTTCCTCGGTATGATGGTGATGATCACTTATCTACACGTGGTAAACAGTCTGGCCATTCCAGTAGGTATGTTTGAATCCTATTCAGTTTTCTCTGGCGTTCAGGATGCAATGATCCAGTGGTGGTGGGGTCATAATGCGGTTGGTTTCTATCTGACAGCTGGCTTCCTGGGTATCATGTATTACTTTGTTCCCAAGCAGGTTAATCGACCTGTATTCTCATATCGTCTGTCAGTCATTCATTTCTGGGCACTGATGTTCGGTTATGTATGGTTAGGTGCTCATCACCTTCAATACACAGCATTGCCTGACTGGACTGGCTCACTGGGTGCGGCCGTTTCACTTGCGATGATCATTCCATCATGGGGTGGTGCTATCAACGGTATGATGACGCTCTCAGGCGCATGGGACAAATTACGTACTGACTATGTACTGCGTTTCCTGATTATGTCGCTGGCGTTCTATGCCATGTCTACATTTGAAGGTCCGGTAATGTCTGTTAAGACAATTAATGCTTTGTCTCATTATACTGACTGGACTATAGGCCACGTACATTCAGGTGCTCTGGGCTGGGTAGCGATGGTTGCCGCTGGTGCGCTTTATCACATGGTTGAACGCTTATGGAATACTCGTATGTATTCTGCCAGCCTGGTGAACATGCATTTCTGGTTAGCCACAATTGGTACGGTTGTTTATATCACCGCCATGTGGGTCTCTGGCATCATGCAAGCTCTGATGTGGCGCGACTACACTGAGTTCGGCACATTGACTTATACCTTTGCTGAATCAGTTGCTGCCATGCATCCTTATTATGCCATGCGTGCTATCGGTGGAATGATCTACTGGCTCGGCGGTGCAGTTATGCTCTACAACGTAGTCATGACCATCCGTACAGCAAGTGATCGTCGCGAAGTAAACGCTGCTACTGCTAACGCCTAACTATAAGGAGTACGATAACAATGGCAGATAAAATTCATTCAACAAAATTCCAGGACAAGGTCGAACGTAATGCCTTTGTCATGCTGGGTATGCTTCTTGTCCTGTTGTCTGTGGGTGGACTGGTGGAAATCGTTCCGCTGTTCTACCTCGATGACACAATGGAACACAATCGTCATCCTGAAATTGTCTGGCAGCGTAAAGACGGCCAGACCCTCAATGACTGGAAAGCGGGAGATGGTGTCCGTCCATATAAGGCCGTAGAACTG
>JAPHRJ010000102.1 GCA_026196045.1 Gammaproteobacteria bacterium | reverse complement strand
GCAATGTACTGGATCCCATTGACCTGATCGATGGTATTGAACTGGAAGCCCTGGTCAGCAAACGTACCAGTGGCATGATGCAGCCCCACCTTGCCGAGAAAATTGAGAAACAGACTCGCAAAAATTTCCCAGCCGGTATTCCTGCCTTTGGTACCGATGCCCTGCGCTTTACCTTTGCTGCCATGGCATCAACCGGTCGCGATATTATTCTTTCAATGGACCGACTGGAAGGTTACCGCAACTTCTGTAACAAATTATGGAATGCCGCTCGTTATGTATTAATGAACACAGAAGATCATGACTGTGGAACTGGTAAAAATGCAGACATTGAGCTTTCTGCGGCTGACCGCTGGATCCTTTCGCGTCTGCAGGAAACTGAAGCTCAGATCAAAGATGCAATTGAAACTTATCGTTTTGACCACATGGCGCAGTCCATTTATGAATTTACCTGGAACGAATACTGTGACTGGTACCTGGAACTGACCAAGCCTGTATTAATGAGTGATCAGAGTAGTGATGCGGCAAAACGTGGTACCCGCCGTACCCTGATTCAGGTACTGGAAACACTGTTACGATTAGCTCATCCATTGATGCCATTTATTACCGAAGAAATCTGGCAAAAGGTCGGGCCACTAGCTGGAGTTGATAAACATAACCGTCCAAGTACTGAAACCATTATGCTACAGCCCTATCCTGTTGCAGATGAGAGTCTAATAGACCCACAATCAGTAACCGAAATTGAATGGGTTAAGACATTCATTCTTGGTGTTCGGAAAATCCGTAGCAGCATGGATATTAAACCCGGTAAGCCACTACCTGTGTTATTACAGAATGGAACCGAGGCTGATCAACTTTTACTGCGAGCCAACCAGTCCTATCTTGAAAGTCTTGCCAAAATTGAAAGTATACAATGGCTGGAAGCGGATCAGAATGCACCTGAATCTGCCACAGCTTTAGTTGGTGAAATGAAATTATTAATCCCCATGGCAGGATTGATTGATAAAGATGCCGAGCTCAAGCGTCTTAATAAAGAAATCGAAAAACTGGAAAAAGAAATCGCTCGTGTTGAAGGCAAGCTGAATAATGAAAACTTTATTAGCAAAGCACCAGAGACCGTAGTTGAGAAAGAACGTGCGAAGATCACTGAAGCCAGTGCTTCACTAGATCAGCTTAAAGAACAACAAAGTAAAATAGAGAAGCTATAAGATGATAACAATTACCGGGTTGCTTAACCTGTTAACCCGGTAATTCTTTATCCGTTACAGAATGGCGCAATGCCTGTCTTGTCATTACCGGTCCCAGCACCTCAAAGAACACCGTACTACTAATAACAATAGTTAACATCAATTGTCGATATTCAGGAAACTGATTCGCAGCTATCAGGGTCATGCCAATTGCCGCACCCGCCTGTGGTAATAATGCCAGCCCCATCCATCGATGAGTCATCACATCACTATGTGAAACATAGGCACCCAATGTTGCACCTGCAACCTTACCAACAACACGACTAATAATATAAATTAATCCAAGCAGTCCAATACCTTTCAGGGCTGAAAACTCAAGAGACGCTCCTGCCAGAATAAAAAATAGCACCATAAACGGCCATTCGATATTCTCAATTTCATGAAAAGGATACTCATGATGTTTAGCCAGGTTCGCAATAACGATACCCATGATCATTGATGCAATTAGAAATGAAACCTCCAGCCACATGGCCAGACCACCACAAATCAATACCAGGCCCATAGCTTCCATTAACATGGGTTCACCAGGCTTAATACGCCCTGTTAAATACGCGGCCGGCAAACCAATAACCATCCCAAGGAAACCGGCCCCGCCAATATCGCATAAAATATTCTGTAGAGGAGAAACCTCTTCGACCAGACCATTTATTGAAGCGACGAGAGAAAGTCCTATACTGAAGATAATCAATGCCCACAGATCATCCAGTGCCACAATAGCCAGTAACACATTAGCGAAAGGTGTTTTTATTTTTGATTCAATAACAGTATCAACCGTTGCAGCTGGTGCCGTAGCAGATGCAATACAGCCTAAGAGAATGGCAATACCAATTGGAACTCCGAGTGAAACCATTCCCAAAATTACAATAATAACTGTACTGATGACAGTACTGATAGATATCCAGAGTATCTGTCTACCGGAATGTATAAATAGCTCTTTGGTTAGACGTCCACCTAATAAAAACCCAATCATTAACAGTGCCAATTCTGAAATCAGATCCAGACGTTCACTCACGACTAATGGGATAAGATCGAAACCTTCCTGTCCAATCAACATACCAAAGATTAATAATAAGGTTACACGGGGTAAAAAAGTACGTTTTCCAATTAGATCAGTAGCTAAACCAAGCAGAAAAATAAAGCCAACTGACAATAGAATTTGTGCCGTCGTTTGCATGGTTATATATTAGCACATGAATTTTTAAAGATTGTTTAATCCATTATTCTTGCCATTCGTTGTCCTTCTTTTTCATCAACAAATAATAGCAAGACACCACCAATAATAAACAACAGACTTACAGAAAGAATACCTAGTCGTGGGCTACCCGTGAGCAACCCTACCCCTCCCATCATTAAAGGACCCAGTACAGCGGCGAATTTCCCCATCATATTATAAAAACCAAAAAACTCAGCTGACTTGTCTGCGGGAATAATGCGGGCATAAAAAGAACGACTCAATGACTGTATGCCACCCTGTACTAATCCAATCACGACAGCTAACAAATAAAACTCCCATGTTTCATTCATAGTATAGGCCCAGATTGTTACCGCCAGATAAACCAGAATCGCTAACAATATTCCTTTTTTAGTACCCACATATTTTCCAAGAAAACCAAATGCGATAGCCGCAGGAAAACCAACAAATTGTGTAATTAATAGCGCTGTAATTAAATCATTAGCTTCAAATCCAATTGACATTCCATAGTCAACCGCCATCCTGACAATCGTATCAACACCATCGATGTACAACCAGTAGGCCAATAAAAACAGGAATACTACCCGTAATTTTCTGACTTCTTTAAAGGTATAAGCCAGCTGGTGAAACCCACCCTTAACCGCACTGCCCATCGCTAATGCGGTCCCTTTCATCTCTGGAACATAAAGAAAAAGAGGAATAGAGAATATTCCCCACCAGATAGCCACGGTAAGAAAAGAAAAGCGAACTGCTTCTGCAGCATCTACAAAGCCAAAGGTTTCAGGTGATAATGTCATCATTACATTTAGCGCAAACAGGATACCCCCACCAAGATAACCTGCAGAAAAGCCTATCGCAGACACGAGATCCAGGTCACTTTCATCACTAATGCCAACAATCAAGGCATCATAAAATACAACACTGCCAGAGAACCCCACCACACCAAGAACATAACAGACCAAAGCCAGCCACCATTGCCCCTGTTCTACGGCAAATAAAGATGTTGTCATTACAATACCTAAAGCCGCAAATAGTAATAACATTCTCTTACGCAACTGCCCAGCATCGGCAATCGCACCAAGTATCGGAGCAAGAATGACAATAAGAATACTGGCAATCGAATTAGCCAGGCCTAACTGAAAAGTACTATCTGTCACCGCACTATTTTCAGCGCTCCAGTACTGTTTATAAAAGAGAGGAAAAAAACCAGCCATCACTACCGTAGCAAAAGCCGAATTGGCCCAGTCATAACAGGCCCAGGATATGACTTGCTGGTTAAGTAGTTTTCGCATTGAACTATTTAAGCAAAAAGCGTTAGTAGAAAGCCAGCTTTATTATTTTATACTGTGGTTTAAGATATAAAAAAGACGGCTAAATAGCCGCCTGTTCTAACAGGGATTAATGTTCCCGGGTAGCATGAAACTCAACATCTGGCCACCGCTCGATGGTCAATTCAAGATTCACTCGACTTGGAGCGATATAGGTCAAACTACCGGATGAATCCAGCGCCAGATTGTCGGAAGCTTTCTTTCTGAATTCAGCCAGTTTCTGTTCATTCTCACAGGTAACCCAACGTGCTGTCTGTACATTCACAGCTTCAAAAGAACATTCTACGTTGTATTCATTTTTAAGACGAAAGGCGACCACATCAAACTGCAGGACACCCACAGCACCCACAATCAGATCGTTATTGTTTAACGGTTTGAATACCTGCGAGGCACCTTCTTCACTAAGTTGATCCAGGCCTTTTTGTAAGGCTTTCATTTTGAGTGGATCACGCAAGCGTACTCGGCGGAATAACTCCGGGGCAAAGTTGGGAATCCCGGTAAACTTGAGGTCCTCTCCCTGAGTAAAGGTATCACCAATCTGGATCGTGCCATGATTATGCAGACCAATAATATCTCCAGGATAGGCTTTCTCAACATGCTCACGCTCACTGGCCATAAAGGTTAACGCATTGGGAATTTTTACGTCTTTACCAATACGAACCTGATGTAACTTCATCCCTTTGTCATAAGTTCCGGAACAGACACGCATGAAGGCAATGCGATCACGATGTTGTGGATCCATGTTTGCCTGGATCTTGAATACAAAGCCACTAAAAGTTTCTTCTTCTGGTTTAACTTCACGATCACGAGTTTGTCGTGCCTGAGGAACAGGTGCATATTCAGCGAAATAATCCAGTAATTCTTCAATACCAAAGTTATTAATGGCTGAACCAAAAAATACCGGGCTTAACTTGCCTGCTAAAAATGCTTCTTTATCAAATTCATGACTTGCACCTTTAACCAGCTCGATCTCTTCTCTTAGTTCTTCTGCTGTATGGCCTAGAATTTCATCCAGCTTTGGATTATCCAGGCCCTGAATCACTTCACCTTCCTGAATTTTGCCACCATGGCTCGCGCTATATAAATGAATACTGTCATTATATAAATGAAACACGCCCTTAAAACCTTTGCCCATACCAATCGGCCAGGTAACAGGAGCGCACTGAATATTCAGTACTGATTCGACCTCATCCATTAATTCAATGGGGTCGCGACCTTCACGATCGAGTTTATTAATAAAAGTCAAAATCGGAGTCGTACGCAGGCGGCAGACTTCCATTAATTTAATGGTTCGTTGTTCTACACCTTTGGCACAATCAATAACCATTAAGGCAGAATCTACGGCGGTTAAAGTACGGTAAGTATCTTCAGAAAAATCTTCGTGTCCCGGGGTATCGAGTAAATTAATGATACAGTCCTTATAAGGAAACTGCATCACGGCCGAGGTGACCGAGATGCCACGTTCCTTTTCCATTTCCATCCAGTCGGAAGTCGCATGACGATCGGCCTTACGTCCTTTAACGGTACCAGCCTGTTGAATCGCACGTCCAAACAATAGTAACTTTTCAGTCACGGTCGTTTTACCGGCATCCGGGTGGGAAATAATCGCAAATGTGCGACGGCGGTTAAGTTCATCAATAAATGGCATGGGACCCAATCTGCTAAAAGGAATCTGTTAAAAGGAAATGGATTTTACACTATTTAGTCATATTAAATTCGGTAGCTCAAATTGAATCAGCTAGATTCATCACTACCAGCTAACTGCATCAGCATTACTACCGCATCTTCTCGGCCATTTTCAGCAGGGTAATACCCTTTGCGCTTACCTATCACGTCAAACCCCATGGATTGATAAAGCCCAATTGCAACCCGGTTGGTAGGACGAACCTCAAGAAAGGCTTTATCTACATGCCGTTTGTTAGCCAGCTGAATAAGATGTTGCATAATCATTCTACCAAGGCCTTGTCCCTGTGCTTCTGGTTTCACACCAATTGTGAGAATATGCGCTTCACCAGCACCTATTGACATGACCCCATAGGCTTTTAGTTCATTATCATCTCGATAAACCCAACAAATATAGCCCACACGTAAACAGTCTCGAAAAATCTCTCCCGTCCAGGGGAAATCATATACTCGATTTTCAATATCCATGACCTCATCGATATCATCAAGCAACATGGGTCGTAAACCATCATCAGGCTGATTCATCACCGCACTCATGACGCAGGTTCCTTATCTGCATCACTATTCACTGTATTAACGGCAAACAATAGATCTTCCCAGGCTTTACGTTTTTCCAAAGGAGAACGTAGTAAGTAGGCTGGATGATAGGTAACGATCACGGGAGCAGGTGAACTTTCAATATGATGAACCTTACCGCGCATCCGTCCCAGGGTACTATTACTTTGTAACAACCTTTGTGCCGCAATGCGGCCTAAAGCCAGAATTATTTTTGGCTGTAACAGTTCAATTTGACGCTCTAAATAGGGAATACAAAGCGTGGCTTCTTCTACTTTTGGATCTCGATTATTGGGCGGATGACACTTAAGAATATTAGCAATATAAACCTGCTGTCGATCTAATCCTATTGCCTGTAACATGGCCGTGAGTAAATGCCCGGCTTGTCCTACAAAAGGTTCGCCCTGGTGATCTTCCTCTACCCCTGGCGCTTCACCAATAATCAACCAGTCCGCCTGTTGATTACCAACTCCAAATACAGTTTGTGTACGACTTGAATGTAAATCGCATAACTGACACTGACTAACCTTAGTCTGTAAGGCTTCCCAGTCCAGACCGGAAACATCATTTTCAAAAGGAGTGATGCGTTCAGGCGCTATTTCAGGCTGAGGTACCGCTTCTTCAACCACCGAAGATGTGCTAACAACTTCTACTTCAGGCTGTGGTTCGACATGCTCAACAACATCTGCAGGAGAAGCATCCTTTGGCAGCCAGACATCAATGCCCATGGCCTTAAGGTATTCATGTTGTCTGGATGTGAGATTTGTCATCAAATAATTACGTAAATTTAAACCAATGTCAGATGTTGGGTTACGACGCACACTAAATTACAAAGATACCTTTAAGCAATAAAATATGTGTACCTAACCCAACCTACATTCTCGTCACTCATTACTTGTCACTTAACAGGTGACGTTACACGTCACCTGTTTGTGGATGTGAACGTTCTTCCGGCTCCATGATTTTATTCAGCGCATTAATATAGGCTTTAGCTGAAGCAATAACGATGTCTGTGTCTGCACCCAGGCCATTCACAATACGTCCACCTTTTTCCAGGCGTACTGTCACCTCGCCCTGAGAATCAGTACCACTGGTAATATTGTTGACTGAATACAGTAAAAGCTCTGTGTTACTGCCTATCATTTTCTCAATGGCTTTCAGCGCGGCATCCACTGGACCACCACCCTCACTCGAACCTTCCTGTTCCACACCATCCAGTTCAATCGTCACCGAGGCATTCGGTGTTTCACCCGTTTCAGAACAGACTTTCAAAGCAACCAGACGCATGCGCTCATTTGTTGCTTCAACACTGGCTTCTGTTACTAAGGCCTGTAAATCATCATCAAAAATTTCGTGCTTCTTATCTGCCAATTTCTTAAAACGGGCGAAAGCATCATTTAATTCAGACTCAGATTTGAATTCAATACCCAGTTCACTCAAACGAGTACGGAATGCATTACGACCAGAGTGTTTACCCAATACCATACGGTTAGTGGTTAAACCCACGTCTTCAGCACGCATGATTTCATAAGTCTCGCGATTCTTTAAAACCCCATCCTGATGAATCCCGGACTCATGGGCAAATGCATTCGCTCCCACGATGGCCTTATTGGGCTGCACGGCAAAACCGGTAATGCTGGATACCAGACGCGAAGCTTTCATAATCTGGGTAGTATCAATATGATCCACATTGCACTGAAAAATGTCCTGACGAGTTTTTACAGCCATGACAATTTCTTCCAGCGCCGCATTACCCGCACGTTCACCCAAACCATTGATCGTGCACTCTACCTGACGCGCGCCATTCATTACGGCTGATAAGGAGTTGGCCACCGCCAGACCCAGGTCATTATGACAATGCACAGAGAAGATCGCTTTATCAGAATTTGGAACTTTCTCACGTAAATTATGTATCAGGGTTCCAAACTGCTCAGGTACGTTATAACCGACTGTGTCAGGAATATTCACCGTCCCGGCACCTGCATCAATCACGGCTTCAAGTACTCGGCAAAGAAAATCCAGATCAGAGCGACCGGCATCTTCCGGAGAAAACTCCACGTTATCGGTAAACTGACGGGCTTTTTTGACTGCCGCTACCGCCTGCTCCAGAACCTGATCCGGCTCCATGCGCAGCTTCATTTGCATATGGATAGGTGAGGTAGCGATAAAAGTATGGATACGGCCAGAGTTTGCATTTTTTAACGCTTCACCCGCTCGCTCAATATCTTTATCCAGAGCCCGAGCCAACCCACAGATGGTACTGTCTTTAATAACATCGGCAACGGCTTTTACTGCCTCAAAATCACCAGGACTGGCAATTGGAAATCCAGCCTCAATCACATTCACTTTCATGCGTTCCAGTGCTTTGGCAATCCGCACTTTTTCATCCATAGTCATGGACGCACCGGGGCTTTGTTCCCCATCACGCAAGGTGGTATCAAAAATAATTAATTGATCTGACATTTCTGTTCTCCGCTAGGCTGCACATTATGACATGCACGCCTTAAAACGATAAGCCATCACGCCATTTTTCATACATTTAAGTCTATGAAATATCAGTTATAAACTGATTCTGGCGCTAATAAAATTTGTATGTTGCACCTGCCCGGTGCCGGGGTTCGAATAATATGCCCTAAGGCAGTAGATTTAGAGAAAGCAGAAGCAGGGAAAAAGCGAGGAATGACAAACCGACAGCCGGCATCACAGCCTCGTTTGAAAAACGAGTTCTGGCCTTACATGTGGAAAGGCGAATTGTGACAGGTCTGGTTTTCATCTTAATAATTAAAGCATCGTATTTTGTGGGACTGACTTCTACTATAGCGGCTGTTTTTTGATTTTCCTAGTATTAATTCGATATTAATTAGCGCTTACCTGGTACTAATTTCCGGAATTTTTATCCTGGTCATCGAGATCATCTGACCCAGTTTGTTTTTCAATACGCTGAGCCTTGCGTTCTTCCCGATGCTGTCGAAGTTGCAATAGCGTAAGAACAGGGCCAGATAAGGCATATAAAGCAAAAACACTGAATAAGACGACAGGGGGATCGTAAGACACCAGAACCATCACCAGAACAATTAGCAAAATAGCGACAAAAGGAACCTTGTCTTTTAAATTAAGCCCTTTGAAGCTGTGATAGCGAACATTGCTAACCATTAACAGACCAGCCACAACCGTCGTGATCCAGGCGGTCAGATGCATCGTCTTGCCCAGCAGGTCGTAGTCATGCCCCACCCAGACCAGACCGGCAACAATTGCCGCCGCTGCAGGACTGGCGAGTCCCTGAAAATAACGCTTGTCGGCAATCCCCACCTGAGTATTAAAACGAGCCAATCGCAGAGCGGCACCGGCTGTATAAATAAAGGCCGCTAACCAACCCAGTTTCCCCATATCAGATAGAGCCCACTGGTATACCACCAGGGAAGGAGCCAATCCAAAGGACACCATATCGGACAGGCTATCGTATTCTGCACCAAAATCACTTTGTGTGTTCGTTAACCGGGCAACCCGGCCATCGAGTCCATCCAGTAACATGGCAATAAAAATAGCCGCCGCCGCTGGTTCGAAACGATTTTGCATGGCCGCGACAATGGCATAAAAACCGGAGAACAAGGCGGCGGTCGTAAACAGATTAGGCAGTAAATAAATTCCCCGCCGTCTGGGAGGTGGGTTGGAGCTATCGTTTGTCATATTTGAACACTATACCAGAGGAAATACATGATCCGTGTATTCAGCATAGCTTAAGCTGGTCTTTTATGTACAAAGTGAGAAAGAATGGTTTCACCAGAGCGCACTTTATCACCCACTTTAATTTCCAGTGGAGCTTCCACGGGTAGATAAATATCCAGCTGAGTTCCCAATGGAATATAGCCACAGCGACGTCCCTGACCAACTCGTTCTCCGGTAGAAAGATAACAGGCGATCCTTCCCATTAAACGACCACGATGCAGAGCCAGAACCACATCATCTTCTTCATCTGTCTGGATCCAGACGGCATGCTCGTGGCCAAGGCCATGTGGTACGGTTTCACCCATCCAGTGTTGCATGATGATTCCCTCAGTCGCACTACGCAAACTAAAGGTTCCCATCCTCGACATACTAATACTGATCTTATGAGCCTCGCCACCCAGATAGGGGTTTTTGGCTTCACCTGAGAATATGACCCGACCATCGACAGGGGCCACCAGGCCTAATGGTATACCGGGAACAACACGTTTGGGGTCACGTAAGATCCAGGCCAGAAAAGCAACAACCAGCCAGAGTGGCCATATTACCTGCCCAAAGATCATTTGTAGAATTGCGGTGACAACAATACTGGCCAACAGGAAACTGGAACCTTCCTGGGCAATAGCAGAGTGATGAAATAGAGCCATGGCAGGCGAGTCTTGTGAAAAAAACCGAATAACAGGAGTACTGCTATCCGGTTTTTTCCTCTTACTTAGTTTTTGCTCGTGTCTACGATCTTGTTGGCCTTAATCCAGGGCATCATATCACGCAGTTTCTCACCAACTTGCTCAATAGGATGCGCCGCATTAAGGCGACGTTGTGCAGTCATTTCAGGATAGTTGGTCTGCCCTTCCAGAATGAACTTCTTCGCATACTCACCCGTCTGGATGTTGTGCAGTGCTTCACGCATGGCCCAACGGCTTTCATCATTAATAACCTGTGGACCCGTAACATACTCACCGTATTCCGCATTATTGGAAATTGAGTAGTTCATGTTGGCGATACCACCTTCGTACATGAGATCAACAATCAGCTTCAGCTCATGCAGGCATTCGAAGTAGGCCATTTCAGGGGCATAACCCGCTTCAACCAGAGTTTCAAAACCGGCTTTTACCAGTTCAACCGCACCACCACACAGAACAGCCTGCTCACCAAATAAATCGGTTTCAGTTTCATCCTGGAATGTAGTTTCAATAATACCAGTACGACCACCACCAATTGCTGAAGCATAGGACAAGGCGATGTCTTTGGCTTTACCGGTTGCATCCTGATGGATAGCGATCAGATCAGGAATACCACCACCTTTGGTGAATTCTGTACGTACTGTATGTCCAGGTGCTTTTGGCGCAACCATGATGACATCCAGATCTTCGCGAGGAACAACCTGGTTGTAGTGAATACTGAAACCATGAGCAAACGCCAATACGGCACCCTGCTTCAGGTTAGGAGCGATATCAGATTTATACAGTTGAGACTGAAATTCATCCGGGGTCAGGATCATAACCAGATCGGCTTCTTTTACCGCATCAGGTGTATTTTTAACTGTCAGGCCAGCATTTTCAGCTTTCCTGGCTGAAGCAGAACCCTCACGTAAACCGACGATGACATCAACACCAGAGTCTTTAAGGTTGTTAGCATGCGCATGTCCCTGAGAACCATAACCAATGACGGCTACTTTCATACCTTTAATAATGGAGAGATCACAGTCTTTGTCGTAATAAATATTCATGAAAATTTCCTGTTCTTAATTTTTACGTAAAATTTAATTAAATCTAAAATCAAATCTGTATAAGTCTAAACCCGAAGTGACTTGCTACCACGGGCAATCCCGGTCGCACCGGAGCGCACCACTTCAAGGATACTGCTCTGGTCAATAGTCTTGATGAAAGCATCCAGTTTGTCACCATCACCAGTAAGTTCCATCACATAACTTTTGTCAGTAACATCGATGATACGCCCCTGAAAAATATCAATGATGCGTTTACATTCCTCACGTTGATCATTAGTGGTAGCCTGAACCTTGACCATCATCAGTTCCCGTTCAATATGGGTACCATCACTAATATCCGCCAGTTTGACCACATCTACCAGCTTGTTCAGTTGTTTGGTGATCTGTTCAATCACACTTTCTGAACCTCGTGTCACCAGGGTCATACGTGACAGAGAAGGATCCTCTGTCGGAGCCACTGTCAGGGATTCAATATTGTAACCACGAGCAGAAAACAGACCGGCAACCCGAGACAGGGCACCCGCTTCATTTTCCATCAATAATGAAATGATATGACGCATAATCAGGCTAACTCTCTTTCTTGCATTTCATGATGGCCTTTACCGGCAACAATCATGGGGTATACATTTTCAGTCTGGTCAGTAACAAAATCCATAAATACCAGTTTATCTTTCATGGCAAAGGCTTCTTTCAATGCCGACTCGACATCTTCTGGTTTCTCAATCCGCATGCCCACATGGCCATAGCTTTCTGCCAGCTTAACAAAGTCAGGCAAAGCGTCCACGTAAGAATGTGAATAACGACTTTCGTAGAAGAATTCCTGCCACTGACGCACCATGCCCATATAGCGATTATTCAGACAAATAATCTTAACGGGCAGGTCATGCTGTTTGGCCGTCGACAATTCCTGAATACACATCTGGATACTGGCTTCACCCGTAATACAGGCCACCGGGGCATCCGGGTAAGCCAATTGCACACCCAGGGCAGCTGGCAAGCCAAAGCCCATCGTGCCCAGACCGCCTGAATTAATCCAGCGACGAGGTTTATCAAACTTGTAGAACTGGGCGGCAAACATCTGGTGCTGACCAACATCAGAAGTAACAAAGGCATCCCCGCCAGTGACTTCATAGAGTTTTTCCACCACAAACTGTGGTTTGATCAAGGCACTGTTACGATCATAACGCAGACAATCTTTCTCGCGCCATGTATCGATCTGTTTCCACCATTTTTCCAGTGCTTTCTTGTCTGGCTGTTTTTTCGAAGCACGCAGTCCCTGATTCAGGTCAGTCATAACCTGTTTGATATCACCAACAATGGGGACATCCACCCGAACATTCTTCGAAATGGAGGCCGGATCAATATCAATATGGATGATTCTGGCGTGAGGACAGAATTCCTTCACCTCCCCAGTCACACGGTCGTCAAAACGCGCACCCACGGCAATCAGAACATCACACTCGTGCATGCCCAAATTGGCCTCATAGGTACCGTGCATGCCCAACATTCCAATGAATTGCTTGTCGGTCGCAGGATATGCGCCCAGACCCATGAGTGTATTGGTAACCGGGAACCCCAGTTTTTGTACAAATTCAGTAAATTCAATCGATGCTTCACTCAGCACGACCCCGCCACCAGAGTAGATCATAGGGCGCTTGGCCGAGGCAATCAGCTCCACCGCTTTTTCAATCTGGCCAGGAAGGCCTTTAACGATAGGCTGGTATGAGCGCATGCTAACGCTTTCTGGATACGTATAAGGAATCTTGTGTCCAGGATCGGTTATATTCTTGGGAACATCAACGACCACCGGACCAGGTCGACCCGTTGTTGCAATATAAAAGGCCTTTTTCATAGTCATGGCCAGATCATTCACGTCCTTGACCAGGAAATTATGCTTCACGCAGGGGCGGGTAATACCGACCGAATCGACTTCCTGAAAGGCATCACTGCCAATAAAAGCCGTCGGAACCTGGGCGGTGATAATCACCATAGGAATCGAATCCATAAAGGCTGTCGCGATACCCGTGACCGCGTTAGTCGCGCCTGGACCAGAAGTAACCAGTGCCACCCCAGGTTTCCCCGTTGCACGGGCATAGCCATCGGCAGCGTGAATGGCACCCTGCTCATGGCGTACCAGAATATGACGTACTTTCTCCTGGCGGAAAATGGCATCGTAAATATGTAATGCCGCCCCACCGGGGTAGCCAAATATAAACTCAACGCCTTCGTCCTCCATGAACTGGACAAGAATATCGGCACCACTGAGTTTCACGTTGTATTTCTCCTGCGTCTAATCGAATCTGAAGAGCGTGCTTGCGAACCCATTCGCAAAACCACGTATTATAATCAGTCCGTAACAATAAATGCACGAAATTGAAGCTGTTCGCAGCAAAATATTACAATTTCCGCGCAAAGAGGATGGTTTTCTCCATACCAGTCACAGAAGGTGTTAAAAATGTGGCCAAAACCACATTTGTCGATGGCCTTCGGGTTTAGGCTTCCAAACTTATGGTATACACTTAGCCTATGATTCAAATGGATTTTCTCTCGAATACAATCGGTTCATGAAGATCCATACATTTAAATTTTAGAAATACCAATTTGGAATAGAACAATTAAAACGGGCCAACTCATGCACAAATCATTTATTGCTATTTTTTCTGTTCTTCTGAGCTTATTTATTTTCACCCATGCCAGTGCGGTAACGACCTATAAATGGGTGGATACAGACGGCAGCATGGTATACTCGCAGCACCCTCCGGCTGAAGGGGTCGCTTTTGAGAAAATTAAAACTCGTTCCCCCTCCCGTAGCAACAACACTGATAATTCAGGCGAGACCTCTTCTGCCCGTAACTCGATTCTTGAGGACAAGGCCAAGAAAGATAAAGATGACATCCTGAGTAAAGAAATGGCCAAAAATGAAGAAACCCGCAAAAAGAACTGTGAGCTAGCGAAAAAAGCGCTCCAGTTTTATCAGGTACAACGGCGTTGGAAGGACGAAGAAGGTAACGTTAAAAGCCTGACCGATGATGAGCGCAAAGTTAAAATTGAAGAGTCCAAGGAAAACGTCAAGGAATTCTGTGAATAATAATACTTTCACAAAGACAGTCCCATGCCCTTATTAAAAATTCAGACCAATCATTCCCTGGATAGCATCAATACTGAAGCACTCCTTGCTGAAGCCTCTCAACTGGTTGCCACTGGGCTAGGCAAACCCGAAGCCTATGTCATGGTCGTAATGGAACAACGACCCCAGGCTATGATATTCGCTGGCAGTACCGATCCCCTGGCATATCTGGAATTAAAGAGCATCGGTTTGCCGGAAGCGAAAACAGGCACCCTGTCCCAGTCACTCTGCCAGTTTATGGAAAATAAACTGGGCATTCCGGCATCTCGAATTTATATTGAATTTGCCGATGCACCTCGCGCCATGTGGGGTTGGGACAGCGGAACATTTTAAACAGTACGATTTAGTTTCATAACTAGAACTGCACCAATTTCTCCCATACCCCAAGTTAACTTTTGCTGTAACCGACTCAAGCGGCTAAAATCAGCTGCATCTATTAACTATAAAAGCCCTGAATCATGCGTACCTCAAATTTATTACTTGCCACTCAAAAAGAAGTTCCCGCTGACGCTGAAGTCATTAGTCACCAGTTAATGCTACGGGCCGGAATGATCCGTAAATTAGCTGCTGGCTTATACACCTGGCTTCCATTAGGACTCCGAGTCCTTCGCAAAGTCGAGAACATTGTACGAGAAGAAATGAATCGTGCTGGTGCGCAGGAAGTCCTGATGCCTGCCGTACAACCGGCAGAACTTTGGCAGGAATCCGGCCGTTGGGATCAATACGGACCTGAATTACTACGCATGAATGATCGCCATGATCGTGAATTCTGTTTCGGGCCAACCCATGAAGAAATCATCACCGATCTGATTCGGAATGTAATCCGTAGTTATAAACAACTGCCCAGCAATTTTTATCAGATACAGACTAAGTTCCGTGATGAAGTTCGTCCTCGCTTTGGCATTATGCGTGCCCGTGAATTTTTAATGAAAGATGCTTATTCCTTTCATGCCAATAAAGCTTCGCTGGATGAAACCTATGCCACCATGCATGAAACCTATTGCCGTATTTTCAGCCGGCTCGGATTAGACTATCGCCCTGTTCGTGCAGATACCGGTTCCATCGGTGGCAGTCTCTCGCATGAGTTTCATGTATTAGCTGAATCAGGTGAAGATGATATCGCTTTCAGTGATCAAAGTGACTATGCCGCTAATGTGGAACTGGCCGAAGCCATTCCTCCACAACAGGAACGTCCTGCTGCAACTTCAGGCATGGAAACAATCGATACGCCGAACCAACATACTATTGAAGAAGTTAGCCAACATCTCAGTATGCCGGCCTCACAATGTGTCAAAACATTGATCGTTAATGGTGATGAAGAAGGTCAACTGGTGGCGCTTGTCCTGCGAGGCGATCATGAACTTAACGAGATTAAAACAGAAAAGCTGGACGGCATCGCCACACCACTGACGTTTGCCGATGCGGAACATATCAAGAAAACTATTGGCTGCGATATTGGTTCGATAGGTCCTGTTGCTCTGAATATACCCATGTATATTGATCATAGTGCTGCAGCCCTGGCCAATTTTGTTTGTGGTGCTAATAGTAATGGCAAACATTTGAAAGGCGTTAACTGGGAACGGGATGTGTCCTGCCCTGAGCCTGTCGATATTCGAAATGTTGTCGAAGGTGATCCCAGCCCTGATGGTAAAGGCTTACTGTCCATCAAACGTGGTATCGAAGTCGGCCATATTTTCCAGTTAGGTACCAAATACAGTGAAGCCATGAAAGCGACGGTACTTGATGAAAACGGCAAAACCATCACCATGACCATGGGTTGTTATGGTATTGGGGTTTCTCGTATTGTGGCCTCAGCCATTGAACAGAATAATGATGACAATGGAATTATCTGGCCTGATGCCATCGCTCCATTTCAGGTGGTTATCGTACCAATGAATATGCACAAATCAGAACCTGTACAACAGGCGGCTGAAAATCTGTACACACAATTAGAACAAGCTGGCTTTGATGTACTACTGGATGATCGTAAAGAACGTGCGGGAGTTATGTTTGCAGACATGGACTTGATCGGTGTCCCCCACCGTATCGTTATTGGTGCCAGGAGTCTTGAGAAAGGAGTGCTGGAATACCGGGTTCGCCGAGACAATGATAACCAGGAAATACCTATTAATAATATTGTTGAATTTTTAGGTAATCAGATTCAGTAAATGCCTGGCCGCTTTATCAAGCTTAAGCTATTGCGTCATTACTGCCTTCTGGGCAGTCTTATATTTGCACCATATACACAGGCCACAACAGATACACCGCTGGATAAAGAATTACGGGACTTATTAAAAGCGGCTATCGTTAGTACTGATAGCTTTGTTGATCGTTTTGAGGCAGAAGTCTGGCTGGTGGATATGTCCCGTCGTTTAAAATCACGGGTTCCGGACACTCGTAAACGTCTGGATATGCTCAAACAAATTCATTATGAAGCCACTCGTGCCAAACTGTATCCTGAGCTGGTGTTAGCGGTTATTGATGTCGAAAGTAACTTTAACCGCTATGCTATATCGAAAGCTGGTGCGATGGGTTTAATGCAGGTCATGCCATTCTGGCTCAAAGAAATCGGTAAGCCCGGCGATAACCTGTTTGATCTAAAAACTAATCTACGTATGGGGTGTACCATCCTGCGGTTTTATCTGGATAAGGAAAAGGGTGACCTGACCCAGGCACTGGCTCGTTACAATGGAAGTAAGGGTAGTTACCGCTATACTAATAAAGTGTATAAGGTACTGGATAAGCGTTGGCGCAAGCGATGAGTTTTGCTTACAGGGAACAGATAGAATATTTCGGAATGATCTATGGATTCTAAAATTAGTATTGATCAATTTCTAAATGAAGTAACAGAAGCGATCGAGAGTGATCATCTTATTCTCCCCTCTCCGCCAGATGTGGTGCTTCGTGTCAGTAAACTGCTTGATGATCCCGATTCCAATCCCAATGAACTGGTTAAAACCATCTCGGCTGATGCCGCCCTTGCTGCCCGCATTTTAAAAGTAGCCAATAGTGTCAATTTCAATAGAGGCACTCAAATTGAATCATTGCAACAGGCGGTCATGCGCTTAGGTCTTAAACTAATAAAGATCCTGGTTACCAACCATGCCATGATGCAAATATTTTTCCAGCCATCTGGCAATGCGGCCAAACTCATATCACAGATTTACCAGCACAGTATTGATGTTGCACGCCTGGCATATGCCATTACAGCTGATATTAAATATCTTTCAACAGACGATGCTATGTTATCTGGCCTGGTACATGATATAGGTTACTTACCACTATTACAGGTACTGGCAAAATATGGTGAAATCAACATTAACGACAAGGCAATACAGGCGATCATGATCCAGGAACATCCGGTGTTGGGTGGGAAGCTATTAAACAAATGGAATTTTCCCACAAGTATTATTCATGTTGCTGAACAACATGAGCAGATAGAACGTTCAGATACTGGTAATGCCGATTTAATCGATGTAATTTTTGTTGCGGAACATATTCTGTCAAACATGGAAAATAATTTTGAGCCACATAGATCTGATCAGGAGAATTTAATGTCTTATATTCGACTGGGGCTCACACCTCATTGTAGCCTTGATGATTTTAGTGAGGGTATTGAGGCAGCCAAACAAATCCTGCCAGCAATCTAACTTAGTACGTAACAAAATCCTGTGTGTCGATAGTCTCGCAGGGCAAACACGTCACATTGTCTACCTGAGCATGATCTGGGCCTGTATGTAACCAGTGTACAAGTTCATTTAAGGAAGTCTCATTACCACAGGCCATTACTTCAACACGACCATCATTTAAATTCGTAGCATAGCCATATAGGTTCAATTGCAGTGCTTGTTGCTGGGTACTGGCTCTAAAAAATACGCCCTGAACTTTTCCCTCGACATAACACTTTATGCAGCGTGTCATAATTTAATTTTGACCTGTTTCCCTGCGGGAAATAACTTGCTTCCAGTATCAAATTGTACCTGTAGTTTATAACTTGCCTTAGCGGTATCTATTGGTTCCAGGCTAATAAACCTGACTATACCTTTATAGGAAACACCATCAATAACAACTTGCGCCTCCTGCCCAGGATTAAGTTGTTGTCTTTCATCAGCATTTAATACTGCTTCTGCAAGCATACGGCCTAAACTGGCCACTTCAATTAGTGGCTGAGGTTTCAGATCAGGCCGAACAACCATTCCTTTTTCAGCAAAACGACTTAAGATAATGGCGTCAAAAGGTGCTTTTAAATGACTGTAGTCAAAATCAACTTTTGCCTGTGCTAACTTTGATTTAGAAAAATCAAGATCTGCTTCAGCCGAAGCAAAGTTATTCTTTATCACTTGTAACTCATGATCAGATAATAAGGTTCGATCGTAAAGTTCATTCGCCCGATCTAACTCACGCTGGGCTTCATCATAAATTACCTTTAGTTTATTTACCTGTGCTGATAAGCCTGCAAGTTGTAAGCGGAATGTTTTATCTTCAAGCTTAAGTAACACGCCTCCCTGTTTAACCTGATCGCCAGGAGCCACTAATACAGAATCAACTACTCCAGGAACCGCTGTGCTTAACTGTACCCTGTTTACCCAGTTCAGGTGCCCCGGAAGTTCTAAAGCATTACCCGCACTAGCCCAGAGTGTACATAACAAAAAAAGACTATATTTTGCCAGACCAGTTATCTTTTCAATTTGCATGATCGATTACCTCACCCATTGCCCTGGTGCACTTAATATACTTAAACATGGTTATGGCTGAACCTCTTTTATCGTTTGTCTTCCTGTAAGAATATCTATTTGTTCCCATGTCAGCACAATATCAAAATCTGTTTCCAATTTTTCACGTTCGGCCTGGGTTACTTTCACCATAGCATCACCAATATCTGTCTTCACTTCCAATTCATATAAAGCACGACTACGATCCAGGTACAGCTCTCTGTAATCAGACTGGGAGAACATTTCATCCTGTTGTAATTTCAAATTCTGAAGTTTTAACCATAACTCAAGGATCTGCTGCCTTATCTGTTGCTGTTTAGCCATTAATTCAGCTTGCAACTGATATAACATTGCCCGCTTCTTTGCGGCTCGACTATCCACATGCCTGCCCGTAATCAGTGGTACTTTTAAAGAAAGCTCCAGCCGCCAGCGATCATAACTACTTTTTTCCTGAGAATAACTATTCAGTTTTCCAGTACCGGTTAACAAAGGGTTGGTCTCTGCACGTACGGATGCCAGCTCGCGTCTAACCGATTCAATTTCTGCCTGTAATGAATGCAAGGCCTCATTTTGCTGAATAGCCTTATCCTGTAAGGTTTCCAACTCAGGTAATTGTCGTTCCAAATGTGATAGTTTTTCGGGTCGACTGACGGTTGCAGGTAACTGACCAGGATGATTAAGCGCATAGGCCAAACGTGCGCGGGTAATGCGTTGCTGGTTTTCCGCATTAAATCGAAGACGCCTTACCTTTTGGTACTCTGCTTCCTGTTCTAATAACTCCAGTTCTGAAATCTGCTTCAGTTCATATCGGTTGCGTAATTTGTCCAGCGAAATATAGGCCACAGCCATTTTTTCGTTATATCGAGAAAAATCCAGATCAGTCAACACGACCTGGAAATATTTTTTCATTATTTCAAGTTTTTGCTGTCTTAATGTTAGAAAATATAATTGTTGCTGGCTTTTGATAAGGCTGCCAGCCGCATCCTGCCTGGCACTCGAGCGCCCAAAATCATACAGTGTTTTACCCACGATCAACGACAGACGATGATCATCTTCCTCTGTTCTTACATTTGTCAGAGGTTCTGCATAGGCCAGCTCTCCTTCTAACCAGACCTGTGTATCATTTTCACTATCGGATATTGCCAGTTGCGCTGTTGCCGCCTGAACTAGAGAGTCCTGATACTGAACAGCAGGATGAGTTTTCTCAACAAGTGATAAAGCAAAATCGAGAGTGAGTGGTTCAGGAAGAGGAACTGGCTGGGATTCTTTATTATTAACAGACGTAGTAGCTAAATCATCCGCGAAAGATATACCCTGCAAACACAGTAACCAGGCTGTAATAACAACACATCCAAATTGAAAAGGATTGTTCCTGCAAACTGGCATTATTATTTACGAGCTTCATTCCGTTGCTGACGCTTATAGCGCACAAAAGACATGTCCTTATAGATTCCCTCAGCAACATATTTACCCATTAGCATGAATTCAGCAACACCGGAGGTTTTACCGGTGTGTCGATGCACCTGTTTTCCATCCAGATCATAAAAGGCAATCACTGGCGTGGCACGAACTCGATTTTCCTTAAAAGCAAAATCCTTCTGCCGCATAGATTTTCCAGACATATTACTAACTTCAACATCGCCTTCAATATCGACGGAAAAATTCAAAAAGTGTTTACCGAAATATTCCTGTACTTCGGGCTGATTGAGCACATGCGTTTTCATGTAATGACAAAAGGGACATTCATCCATTTCAAAGAAAATCAGGACTCCCTGCTTCCCCTGCTCTTCGGCATTACTCCGTTCTTCTTTGAAATCACCCCAGGTTTCATTGAAAAAGTACTTGTAAGGATCGCGTGATTCTGCCTGCGCTATTTGCAACATAGCAAATAACATTATGACTACCATGCTTTGTAATACTCGCATACATCACCCTTATGTCATGAGTATATGAACTTAAATCGATCTATGAAGGATAGATAATACAGAAATACCCTGACTTTTGTGAACCTTGAATTACATTAAAGTTCATTCAAAATTTTGCCATAAAAAAAGGGCCCGACTATCGGGCCCTTACAATTTGTACGACTATCTAGTAAAAATATTACTGTGCGAGATAGGCTTTATCTGATTCTTCAGTTACACCCAATGACCAGCTACCACGGCTCTTGGCATGTGAAACAGCTGCAGCCACATCATTTGGAGTTGGGCTGGCATCAATGTCCAGAACCTGACCAGGATAAATTAGGTCCGCGTCCTTGATTTGCTCGCTGTTATTTTTATAAATCAGTGGCCATTGGAAAGGATTACCATAAATGCTGTCTTTAGCAGAAATGTCCCAAAGATTGTCGCCACGCATAACTTCATAGCTTTCGCTACTCATAGTCATTACGGGTGCTTCTTCTTCCTGAGGTTCAGCAACTGGAGTTTCCATTTTTGTTTCTTCAGCGGCTGCCGGTGCAGATGTTGCCATATCCTGCTCAGCTTCATCAGTTGTACTTGCGCAACCTACTGTCAGTCCAAGAATAGACACAAATAATGCCGCAAGCTTGAATGAGTGAACTGTTTTCATTGTTATCAACTCCAGATAAAAAATTTGTGGTATTTGGTGATGCTAAAAACTCAACCCTGTAGTTATTTATCGACTAAAAATCAGTCAACTTAAGGCTTGAGCAAAAAATATATCCTGTATAAACAAAATATTAGCCGAGTTTAATCAAGTGTACTCTATCTCAGTATAAACGCAAGTCCCTGAAACTGGTTTTGACTACTCAGTCTGCTTTTTTTGCAGGGCCATTTGCCGCGCTTGCATGGCCTGTTCTTTAGCCTCCAGAGCCGTATTTTGTGCCGAAAAATAGTCCTTATCATCAATATACTGGCTGGCACGTTTCAAAAGCTGTTCGGCTTCCTCCAGTTTCTCTCGGGCATGAAGTTCCGCACCCGCTTCTATGGCCGCCTGGATAGTTTGCCTGGCATTGCTCATTTCCTGTACAGGTGGCGTCATTGCACAGGCGCTGAGCAGAAAAAAGCTAACTATAGAAATTACGAAATGACTAGCCTGTCGATACATACGAACCCAAATGCAATCGCGGTATTTATAATCACAACGAAACTATCACCCACCCTATAGGCTGTCAAGAAAACTCAGGGTAGAATAGAGTCATGAGTGAAATATTAGTTTTATATTATAGTCGTTATGGCGCGACTGCCGCCATGGCTCGACAAATTGCACGGGGCATTGAAAATGTTCCTGGTTTTAGTGCTCGAATTCGTACTGTGGCCGAAGTTTCTACTACCTGTGAAGCCGTAGATGACACCATTCCTGAAAATGGCCCGCCTTACGCGACATTACAGGATCTGCAGGAATGTATTGGTCTTGCTCTGGGAAGCCCTACCCGTTTTGGCAACATGGCCGCATCGCTGAAATACTTTATTGATTCCACCAGCCCTCTTTGGCTGCAAGGTGCCCTGGTAGGCAAACCCGCCTGCACCTTTACCTCCACCTCGAGTTTACATGGTGGTCAGGAAACGACCTTGCTATCCATGATGCTGCCCCTGTTGCACCACGGTTTAATTTTGGTTGGTCTACCTTATAGCGAAACTGACCTGCTGAAAACAAAAACGGGGGGAACACCGTATGGTGCCAGCCATCTGGCCGGTCAAAACAGTGATCGAACTTTGAGTGAAGAAGAAACTCGACTTTGTCAGGCTCAGGGACGACATCTTGCCCAGATAGCCAAGGCTCAACTCGAAGCGGGCCTGATCAAATAAAAATGGATATGATTAAACTCACCCGGGTAGCCAGTCTTGCTTCCTGGTTTGCTCTTTTTACCCTTATGCTGCTATGGAACACGCTCCTCGCTCCTTCGCAACATTTTCCTGTTTCCCTGGTACTGATTGTGATGGTTGGCCCCCTGTTATTTCCCCTTCGTGGGTTGTTGCATGGCAAACCCTACACCCATGCCTGGGCCAGTTTTTTAATTATGCTTTATTTTATTCACGGTATTCAGGAAGCCTGGGTTAATCCAGAAGAGCGTGCCCTGGCATTATTAGAAATCATTTTTAGCACCACCTTTTATACCAGTGCCATCATCTATGCTCGCCTTGCAGGCCGTAAACAAAAACTGGAAAAATAAGATTTATATATACTGACGCACGAAGGGAATCGTGAGTTTTCTTTGCGCCTGTAATGAAGCACGATCCAGCTTTTCCAATAGCATAAACAAACTGTTCATATCTCGTGGACAGTGCTTGAGTAAATACACTGCAACTTCATCATTTAACATCATACCTCGTGCCTGAGCACTTTGCTGTAAGACCTGTTGTTTCTGTTCATCATTCAACGACTGTAACTGGTACACCAGCCCCCAACTTAAACGTGATAATAAATCGGGTAGTCTGACATCCAGATTCGCAGGAGCTGTATTCGCACTGATAATTAACCTGTGCCCCTGCTCCTGAATACGGTTATATAGATGAAATAGAGCCTGTTCCCAGTCATCGTTACCAATAACACTTTGGATGTCATCCAGACATACAAGGTCAAAATGTTCCAGACCATCCAGAATCGCGGGTGTAAATTCAGGTGTATTTAACGGTATATAGGCCGGTTGTATATGCCGGTTAACTGCCTCGTGACAAAGTGCCTGTAATAAATGGGTTTTCCCATCCCCAGTGGCTGACCAGAAATAAAAACTGGTCTCTGTGCCTTCACGCAATGCATTCAATAAGGCTTCATTTTCACCAGCAAAAAAATTATCAAACGTGGCTGTATCCTTTAGCTGAATATTGAGTGCCAGTTGTGCGCTCATTCCATGCCCTCTTTTTCAGCAGACGTGTGGCTTTGTATGGCGCGTTGTCCCCACAAAATCATATAACAGGTACCACTAACCACCGTTGACATCAACACCAGGTAAATCATGAGCTGTATTATTAATACGGGAATCGTAACAATCGAAAGTGAAAACAAAACCACAGCCATCAAGCTAATCTGTAATACCGTATTTATTTTGCTACTGAAAATAGGCTCGATCACCACTTCACCAATCATGACTCGATAGGCCAGCCCACCAGTAACAATAATCACATCACGCAGAATTACAGTAACCACCAGCCAGATAGGAAGATGCTCCTGCCCACCCAGAATCAGGTAGCTGGTTATCATTAATAATTTGTCCCCAACGGGATCCAATAGTGCACCAAGATGACTGGACCAGTTAAAGCGTCGTGCCAGATAACCATCCAGCGCATCAGAAATGCCTGCAAGAAAAAACAGACCAAAAGCCATTAGATAACTTTTAGACAGCAGAAAGAATGCCAGTGGCACCACCAGCAATACACGTAGAATACTGATCAGGTTAGGTATATGACGTGCTTTCACGGGATCAATCGATAAACAAGATCGGCTTTGAGTTGTTGCACCACTCCCGGCTCCGGCCTGTTAGCATTTACCGGTTGATGAATGATGGGTTCAGAAATGAGTTCGTTAACCTCCACCAGAGTATGCCCCAGTGATATCGCCTGTGAAATGGCCAGACGTCCGTTTCGACTTTTTAAACGGTACATCACATTGTCTTTCGCTACTGAATAGGGTTGTACTTCAGTCACCGCAGACAATGCGGACAAATAGCCAATAGCCTTATTATAATTAGCAAGGGAATAAATCCCCTGAACCTTAACCAGGATCGAGCTATCTTCACCTTCGGCTTCTACCTGGGCAAAATACTGTGCCAGAGTATCCACGGTATTATCAATCCCCGGGATCAGGGCTTCGACCAGGGTTAGTCCAGTGGCATCCCAGTCATCTCGGCGACCACTATTATAGAGTGTCCAGCGTACAGTCCAGTTTCCAGAATATGCCTGATACACGCGTCCCACCAGTACAGCCTCTGCCTGATAACGGCGCGAAGCAAGCAAAATGGTATCTTCAAAATTACCCCAGACATCTCCCATGCTTAAATTAGACTGATCGGCTAAATCCAGTAAGGGCAACCGTAATGGCAAGCCTCGTAAACGGGCCTGTTCCTGAATCAGCGTCAACGCTTCGTTTTCAACATTGTTGCCGACTAACACGCGAGTTTTGCGGTTATCCACCACCATCCAGAGCAATACTGACGGACGCGTCTTGCCCCAGACAGGCATCCGGTTATCACGCAATAACTTGTTAATGGCCTTCTGATCAAAACGTACCCAGAGGGTTTGCTCTTCCTGACCATCAGCGGTTGTCGTAGGGGAAGCAGGCTTACGGTAGCGGTATTGCTGCACATAACGAGTCGGTTTTTCCAGCGCCTGTTCGATAGCGGTAATCGTCAGTACAATACTACGCCCGGAAACCCGCAACAGGATCTGGCGCATAGCTGCGATTAGTG
>JAPHRJ010000010.1 GCA_026196045.1 Gammaproteobacteria bacterium | reverse complement strand
TTGCATTGAATCGGTTTATGATTGAATATCAAGGCCGGTTACCGAGAGGTTACTAATCTTGAATGAACGAGCAGTTACACAGAATTATTTACAGGGTCATAAAACGTGGTCTGCCACCTTCATTTCAACTTTGTTCTACATCTGATTCGATTGCGGCATCTTCAATATTAGCTTCAGCATCAGCTTCTGCCTTCGCCCTATCGGCCTTCGATACATAACGATCACCCTTAGGACGAGCATCCAGCTTTGCACGCGCACGTTTGCGACGTTTGTTATACAGGCTTTGAATCTTCTTTTGTCGATTCATATCACGATCCCTCAGTCATCTTTACTCAGCAGTTTCATTGAGCCCTTCTATTTTACTTAACGCCTATTTTTAGGAACGTAATTCAAAATAGAAACAGGCACCACCTTTTTAACGTCAAAACCTTCGAATTCTTTTCGCGCAATAATATGCCCCAGCCGACTTTCAATTGCACAAAGATTTTTAAAATTATCTTTTGCTACAAATGAGATGGCTTCACCGGAAGCACCCGCACGACCGGTACGGCCTATTCTATGAATATAGTCATCACTCTCGTATGGCAAATCATAATTAACCACACGGGTCAGATTATCGATATCAATACCGCGAGCAGCAATGCCAGTCGCCACTAAAAAGCGAAGTTCACCCGATTTAAATTCGGCCAGTACTCTTTCACGAGAAGCCTGACTTCTGCCGCCGTGAATGGCCTCAGCTTTAATGCCGCGTTTTTCAAGCTGACTTACCAGCTTAGCCGCAGCGTGTCTTTTCTCGATAAAAATGAGCGCCTGATCCCACTGCAGTTCGTTAATTAAATGGCTCAGTAATGCAGACTTCCTGTCCTTATCTACGGTGACCAGCCATTGATCAATTTTCGGCGTAGTAGCAGAACCGGGGGATACAGATATTTCTACCGCGTCGTCGTTAACGGTATCGGCTAAATAACGCACATCGTCAGTCATTGTTGCTGAAAACAACAAACTCTGACGTTGACCAGGCAGGCGATGAATAATTTTATTGATATCGTCAATAAAACCCATGTCTAACATTCTGTCCGCTTCGTCCAGTACCAGCACTTCGAGCTCATCAAAATGTAGTGCTCGCTGATAAACCATATCTAACAGCCGCCCTGGGGTGGCGACCAAAATGTCAACGCCTTCAAGTAGACGCTGTTTTTGCGCCTCGGAATCAACACCGCCATACATCACCATTGAACTAAGACTTAAATACTTGCTGTACTCAGCAACATTAGCCTCAACCTGTATCGCCAGCTCACGAGTGGGAACAAGAATGAGCGCACGAATACGCTTGCCCCGAAGCTTGCGCTCGATATTTAACGCCTCCAGTATCGGCAACACAAAACTTGCCGTCTTACCTGTACCCGTTTGCGCAACGGCAATCAGATCTCTACCCGACAAGATGGCAGGGATTGCCTGTTTCTGTATCGACGTGGGCGCGGTATATCCCAGATCAGCGACGGCTTTTAAAATAGGATCACTTAATCCAAGTTTTGAAAATGGCATATAAAGCCTCAGGTAAATGAATAAACAACAGACCGCTCTGGACAGTTTTAGCGGGATTGTGCCAATAGCTGATCGAGAGAAAAAACAAAGACGCGAAGTATAGCAGCAAGCTTTATTGTTAAGTGAGGTCAGAAGACAGATAGCGCTAATATTTAGCTGAGGTAAATTAGAAACATTCCGATCTGTCTCGGTTTTAGTCAAATTCTTCCAGTCGCCTTCCAGTTAAAGGCCTCTCAATTAAAGCGCTCTGACCCTACGGGATCCCCACAAAATTAGACAAACTATTCCCCCTAATTTAACCGCTTATCAAACGACCTTGTCTTGGCATTTTGTATTATTCAATAATTACGTTCGTCCTGAGTCCTTCGGCTTCACTCAGGAGAGCCTTATCGAAGGGCAACGTAATTACAACTCACTTTTAGTAAATTGGATGTTCATGCTTCGACCCTTCGACAGGCTCAGGACTTCAGCACGAACGGTGGTATTCAATTGGTTTTATTTATAAGTG
>JAPHRJ010000008.1 GCA_026196045.1 Gammaproteobacteria bacterium | reverse complement strand
GCATGATTCCTGCTTTGCACTTTGAAGTATTATAAAAACACGTTCTAATTGGAACGTTATAAAAAATGAGAAACCGATATACGTATGATTCGTTTCGATAAAGTCAGCAAAACGTTTCGCCGAAATACAGTCCTCAATGAGATTGATCTAGATATTTCTGCCGGTGATCGTGTCGCACTGGTAGGCTCTAATGGTGCTGGTAAAACCACATTAATACGATGTTTACTGGGTGAATATACCTGTGAGGGTCGAATTACGGTTGCAGGCCAAGCACCACGCGAACATCGTCGTGAAGTCCTGGCAAAATTTGGTTTTGTCCCGCAATTACCTCCGCCCCTGAAAATGCCAGTCGGCCAGTTGATTCGATTTTCTGCGGCACTATGTGGTGCAGAACCTGCAAGGATGGAAGCCGTGGCGGAAAAACTGGGGCTTGATCCGGCGAAAGTCCGTCACCAGCCATTTGTAAAACTCTCCGGTGGCCAGAAACAGAAATTGCTTATCAGTATTGCCCTGGGACGTGATAGCGAAATTCTCATCATGGATGAACCTGCGGCCAATCTGGACCCGGAAGCCCGCCATGTCTTCTTTGGACTGCTTGCTGAAAAACAGGATCATTCGGCCATGCTTATTTCCAGTCACCGCCTGGATGAGGTGGCCGCACTGGTGAATAGAGTTATTGAAATGGATCAGGGTCTGATCGTACTGGATGATCACGTCGCCGATGATATTGATATTAATAGTCGACTGTATTGCCGTGTCGGACTCACCCGCGCTCTGCCGGCCTTTGCCAAAACGATAGCCGAGTGGGGATTTAAGGATATTGATAGTGGCCAGACCTGGGAAGGCATCGTCGCCGGGCCAGATCGACTCCGCTTCCTCGGCATCATTTCCCGCTATGCCGGGATATTGAAAAATATTCAAATGGAAGAGCAAACCTCATGAAACATTTCATCGCGATGTTATTCAGCCTTGGATTACTCATTGGCTGTAGCGAACAAACGACCGGCCCCATTGAAGTACACTGGGATCGTGATACCTGTGAACGCTGCCGTATGGTCGTCAGTGACCCAAAACACTCTGCCCAGGTTCGTTATGTAAATGAAAAAAACAAATCTCGTATTCACAGTTTTGATGATATTGGCTGTGCCGTGATCTGGCTGGAAGATAAACCCTGGCGTGATACCGCCAGTACTGAAATCTGGGTCACCGACCACCGCGACGGCAAATGGATCGATGCCACAACGGCCCATTATGTAAAAGGTCATGTCACTCCGATGGAATATGGCCTGGGGGCTCAAAAAGATCCCGTTGCTGATAGCCTCGATTACAGGGCGGCGAAAGAACATATATACAGTATCGAAACTCGATTTAACAAACACGGTGTGGATCTTGAATCCGGTGCGCATACGCATAACCCTGGTGAATAGACCATGACCTTGAAATATAGCTATCTGCAAGGATCTAAGCGATGAAGTACCTGCTGCTGACAGCTTATACCGATATTCTGGAGTCCCTGCGTACACGCTGGTTCCTGGTCTACAGTGCGGTATTTGGTGGAATTATTGTCCTGTTATTTTTATTCGGACTGACCGAGTCCCGCATTATGGGCTTCACCGGTATCACCCGTCTGATGATCACCTATATCCAGCTCTCCATGGCCATCCTGCCCATCTTTATCCTGATAACGACAGTGCGTTCGGTTGCCGGCGACCGGGAAGCCGGGGTGTTCGAGTACCTGCTTTCCCTGCCGATTACCCTGGCCTCCTGGTTCTGGGGCAAAATGTTCGGTCGCTTTGTCGTGGTCTTCTTACCCGTGTTTCTGGCGCTGGTGGGAGCCGTTATCTGGGGCGTGCTCAAAGGAGCCGATGTTCCCTGGCGTATTTTCCTTTATTATTCCGGCCTGTTACTTTCACTTAGCTGGTGTTTCCTCGGAATCGGCATGCTGATTTCCACCCTGGCTCGCTCGGCGGATGTCGCCCAGGGTGCTGCCTTTGTTATCTGGCTTACCCTGATCCTGTTTCTGGATTT
>JAPHRJ010000072.1 GCA_026196045.1 Gammaproteobacteria bacterium | reverse complement strand
GCATCACCATAACTAAAAAAGCAGAGACGCGAAGATAAAATGTTTATTATCCCGTGCATTGTCACTAAATAGCCTCCTTTGCGCTCTCTGTGTCATTGCGCCTTTGCGTTTGACTGTCAAACCTGGTTATAAACATCGCATCACCATAACTAAAAAAACGGTAACGCTGCTCAATCGCATGCTGGTAGGCCTGCATCACATGGTCATAACCAGCAAAGGCGCTGACCAGCATGAGCAGGGTTGATTCAGGTAAATGAAAATTCGTCACCAGAGCATCGACGACATTAAATTTATATCCGGGGGTAATAAAAATATCCGTATCCCCAGAAAAGGGCTGTATTTTTCCACTCAATGCCGCCGTTTCCAGGCTTCGTACACTCGTGGTACCAATCGCAATGATCCGCCCGCCTCGCGCCCGAGTTGCTTCTACCTGCTGACAGACTTCATCTGATACTTCGATCCATTCAGCATGCATTTTGTGCTCGGCAATATTCTCGACCCTTACTGGCTGAAATGTCCCAGCCCCCACGTGTAGCGTGACATAAGCTAGCTCTATACCTTGTGCCTTGATTTTATCAAACAACTCATCGGTAAAATGCAGGCCTGCCGTTGGCGCGGCCACCGCCCCTTCTTTTTTCGCATACACAGTCTGGTAGCGTTCGCGATCCAGGTGTTTTTCATCGGCCCGTTCTATATAAGGCGGTAATGGCATATGGCCCTGTGCGTCCAGTATGTCCAGTACCGACCTGTTGCTTGAAGCTGTATCGATAAATTCCAGCTCAAACAGATCATCCTGTCGACCCAACACTTCGGCCTGCACCGAATCTTCAAAAACAAGCTGCGCCCCGGCTTTTGGAGATTTGCTTGAGCGCACATGAGCCAGCACTCGATGTGCATCCAGAACTCTTTCTACCAGGACTTCAATTTTTCCACCTGTTTGTTTCTGTCCAAACAGGCGTGCAGGAATGACGCGAGTGTTGTTCATGACCAATAGATCACCAGCCTGCAGCAACTCAGGCAAATCGCTGAATTGCCTGTCGGATAACTGACCCGTTGAACCATCAAGACACAGCAAACGACTGGCTGAACGTTCAGCAGCAGGATATTGGGCGATCAGTTCTGGAGGAAGATCGTAATAAAATTGCTTCAATTGCATGGTCGGCAGAGGATAACAGAATCGAACAATAAGCAGAATTAGGTTTTTACATCTGGCCCCACTCTACCTATAATGGCCGCCTTCCAATTATATGGCCGAGTGGTGGAATTGGTAGACACGATGGATTCAAAATCCATTGGGGTTAAACCCGTGCCGGTTCGAGTCCGGCCTCGGCTACCATTTATAGTGTTACCTTGATATTACTAACTGTAGATATTACTAACTGTGGCTTTCCAGGAAAGCTTGCATCTCAGCAGCCGGCATAGGCCGAGCATAATAATAACCTTGTCCGTAATCACAACCGAGACTTTGTAATACATCAAGTTGTTCGCTTGTTTCCACACCTTCTGCAATTACTTTTAGCTGCATACTTTTTGCTAACTGGATCACTGCCGTTGCAATTGATTTGTCATTATCATCACTAGTGATTTCATTCACAAAGGAGCGATCAATTTTGAGTTTACTAGCAGGCAAGCGTTTTAGATGACTTAGTGATGAATAACCTGTACCGAAATCATCAATAGAAGCCAGGGCTCCCAGTTCCCTTAGTTGACCAAGAATGTCTATGGTTCTTTCTGGTGCCGTCATAGCCAGGCTCTCTGTAATTTCTATATCCAGATATTCTGCTGCCAGACCGGTAGACTGCAGGCAATCACTAATGGTCTCGACAACACTACGGCTACGTAGCTGGGCCGCTGAGAAATTGACCGCGACAGGAACCACAGGGAAACCTGCTTCCTGCCAGGCTTTATTTTGAGCGCAGGCTGTTTTTAATACCCAGTCACCAATAGGAATAATCATATTAGTGGCTTCGGCTCGAGGAATAAATTCGGCTGGTGAAATGATACCCTGTTCAGGATGTTGCCAGCGTATAAGTGCTTCCATGCCAGTAACACGGCGAGTACCAAGATCAAATTGAGGCTGATAGTAAAGCTCAAACTGGCCTTTATCGAGCGCCTTGCGTAGATGGTTATCGAGGAACAAACGCCGTTCTACTTCGCTACTTAGCTCGTCATTGCTGAATACATAACAATTGCCACCACTTTCCTTGGCATGATACATCGCTCGGTCGGCATTGAGTACAAGACTTTCCAGCTTATCACCATCACGAGGATACAGGCTGATACCAATACTGACACCAATATCGAGTTCATTCGTATCTATTATGAAAGGTTTAGAAAGACATCCAATGAGTTTATTCGCCACCTTAGCCGCGCTATCAGGATCTTCCGTTGCGGTGAGAATCACACTGAACTCGTCTCCGCCAATGCGAGCAATAATATCAGACTCACGAATACAGTTACGCATCCGATCGGCAACCTGGCGTAGTAGCGCATCACCGACTGTATGGCCATAGCTGTCATTTACAATTTTAAAACGATCAAGATCGACATACAAAATGGCCAGTGTACGATCAGTCCGCTGAGCAATCGCCAGTTCCTGTTTTAACCTTTGCATAAATTGGGGACGATTAGCAACGCCGGTAAGGAAATCATAATACGCCAGCTGGTGAAGACGTTGTTCTTTCTGTTTCAACTCACTGATATCGGTAAACACACCAACATAATGTGTAATATGATCGTTTGAATTCGTTAGTGCCGTAATGCTTAACCATTTCGGAAATACTTCACCATCCTTACGCTTATCCCAGATTTCACCCTGCCATTTTCCATGTTCTCTAATGCTCGACCACATATTCTTGTAAAACTCAGTATCATGGACACCTGACTGCATCAATCGTGGGTCCTTGCCAATAACTTCATCCTGGCTATATCCCGTGATCTCACAATAAGCGTTGTTGACCATTTCAATTATATTGTTTACATCGGTAATAATGACACCTTCAGAAGCATTCTGAAAAATGACTTCATACAACTGAAGTTGATCTCTTGCTGTACGGACTTCAGTTACATCATGAACGGTGCCAGTCATTCTGACTGGTGTGCCCTCTTGATCAAATTCAACCTTGGCGTATTCATGAACAAAACGAATCATTCCATCCGGAAGTACAATACGGTGATCGATGTCATAGGGCAGCTGCCTATAAAGTGCGTCATCGACGCTCTTTAACACCATATCCCTATCATCAGGATGCACCGTATTAATGAATGCTTCATAAGTCGCATCAAATTCATTTACTGCCAGACCAAAAATACGAAAAATTTGCTTGGACCAGATTAAAACATTGTTTGTTATCTGCCAGTCCCAGCTACCCATATGCCCAATTTGCTGTGCTTTTTCCAGATGGGCATGGCTCTCTTCTAACTCATGCTCTGCAGTATGTTTAAAAAGGGCGATTGCAATCGCCATTTCCAACTCATGTTCATTAAATGGCTTCAGAATATACGCAAAAGGTGCTGTGATTTTTGCTCGGGTGAGGAAATCTTCATCTGAACAGGCTGTGAGATACACAACCGGAGTGCCATATTGCTCAGAAATCCTGTTTGCTGCCTCAATCCCGTCCATTTCACCTTCAAGCACAATGTCCATCAGAACAATATCAGGTGTTAATTTAGAATATTGGTTCAGCAACTCTTCGCCTGAAGCGAAGACGGCCTCTATTTGATATCCTGACTGGGAAAGTTGAAGTTTTAGTTTTTCAGCAACGAAGTGATTATCTTCGACAATAATCACCCTGGGAGTAAGACACCGTTTATTCAACACTAACTCTCTATTTTAGTATGGTTATTATCAACCTATCTTCTTACCTTACTTCCTTAATGTAATTTTACGGCTCCGTGATGTAGGCATTTGAATATTCTTGAAAACATTACTTTGTACTAGATCTAAGTAAAGTATATTTCACGTAAAAATAAAAGGGTACCATTTTTATCGGTTATTAAACTGAAATATATTTGGTTAAATCTTAATCAAAGCAAAGCCAGGTAGTCCCTGTATAAATAGCCAGCCTCTTTCTACCGCCAAATCATAGTCTTGCCTGTCCGTCAAGAGTCCCCTGTGACGCATTTCACGTTATAATGGGCGGTTCATGTAACTCAATAACTCATTAACAACGACGTAAAGTAGAGCAATATGATACCCAGCACAGCCGACGACAAAGCCTTGCGCTCACGCGTAAAACTTTTTGGTAATATTCTCGGGGATATCCTCCATGAACATGCCGGTAAACAAGTTTTTGAGGCCGTTGAAACTTTACGTAAGGGCCACATCAGTCTGCGTAAGACAGAAAACAGCCGAAAACGTCAGAACCTGGCTAAACTGATTGAATCTATCGATGCCGACAACCTCGGTCATGTGGTGCGAGCCTTCAGTCTGTATTTTAGTCTGGTCAATATTGCTGAAGAATCCTTTCAGCATAAACAACGTCGTAAAATTACCGGTCGTCCAACAACAAGCTGGCGTGGTTCATTCAATACGACATTACGAGAATTTCATAAACAAAATATTAATGCTGTCCAGATACAGCGCTTGCTGGATAACCTTGCCTATATTCCTGTCTTTACTGCTCATCCAACCGAAGCCAAGCGTCGTTCCGTACTGGAAGCCTTACGTCGTATTTTTATAATTAGCGAAGAACTGGATGCAAGCCGTTTAAACCAGTTTCAAAAAGAAGAAATCATTCTGCGTCTTAAACAACATATTCAGATTTTGTATAAGACCAATGAAGTCCGGATCAAAAAACCAGAAGTGGTCGATGAAGTTAAAAACGGTTTGTATTACTACCGCGAATGTTTGTTCCATGCTGTTCCAAAAACTTATCGCAATCTGGAAAATGCCATTACGCGTACGTATGGCACTGATGAAAGTGAACATGGTATTCAGGTTCCCAGTTTCATCCAGTTTGGTTCCTGGATAGGGGGCGATCGAGATGGCAATCCGTTTGTAAAACCAGACACCACTATTATGGCTCTGCGTTTACAATCACTGGAAGCCGTCAAAGAATATTTACGCCGAGTAGATGCCTTATTGCATGTTCTCACCCAGTCAACTGAGTTCTGTCAACCATCAGAACCATTTTTATACAGTTTAAACCGTGATGAAAATGAATTGCCAAACCTGTTTGTTGACAAACCAGAGCACTATAAAGAAGAACCTTATCGTCGTAAGCTGTTTTTTATGCTGCACCGCCTGCGCCGTAATCTTAAAGTATTAAAAAACCGGGTTAATGGGAAAGATTTTGATCCTGCTTACGCTTATGTAAATGAACAGCAGTTACTTCAGGATCTTTATTTAATCCGTGATTCACTCAACAGTCACGATGATGCCAACATCGCTTCCGGTGGACTTCAGGATCTAATTCGTCTGGTAGAAACCTTTGGTTTCTATCTGGCACATCTGGATATACGTCAGGAATCGACTATCCATAGTAATACCGTTACCGAAATTTTAAAACAACTGGATGGAACAGATTACTCCGCATTAGATGAAGACGCACGTCTACAATTCCTTGCTAACAAAATTGCGAATGATACGGTTCCTTCTATTGATGCTGCAGCTTTAAGTGATCAGGCAAAAGAAACCTTTGAAATCTTCAACGTCATGTCGAACATGCGTGAAGAAATCAGTCCTAAAGCCTTTGGTACCTATGTCATATCCATGACCCATGAAGCCAGTCATGTTATGGAAGTCATGTTCCTGGCCTGGTTATCAGGACTAGCCGGTCATCGTGATAATGACTGGTTCTGTAATATTCAGATCTCACCCTTGTTTGAAACCATTGATGACCTGGCACACATTGAACCGGTTATGAATAAGCTGCTTGATAATCCAACTTATTCATCTTTACTCGTTGCTTCTGGGAATACTCAGGAAGTCATGCTGGGTTATTCAGATTCCTGCAAAGATGGTGGTATTCTCGCTTCAGCCTGGAACCTCTATCAGGCACAGCAACAGATCACGGCATTAACTCAGGCTCGTGGTATTAAGCTGCGTATGTTCCATGGTCGTGGTGGTACGGTTGGTCGTGGTGGTGGTCCAACTCATGATGCAATCCTGTCTCAGCCTACAGGCACCGTTCATGGTGAAATCAAATTTACTGAGCAGGGCGAAGTCCTGTCTTATAAATACAGTAATACCGAAACGGCTGCTTACGAACTGGGTATGGGCGTAACAGGTTTATTGAAAGCCAGTTGTAATATCATTACCCAACCGGAACCCGATAATCAGGAATACCTGGATATTATGGCTGAGCTGGCCGCTATTGGTGAAGATCAATATCGTACACTTACAGATAGCACTAATGGGTTTCTGGATTATTTTTATGAAGCCACACCCGTATCAGAAATTGGTATGCTCAATATTGGCTCGCGCCCTTCTCACCGTAAAAAGTCTGACCGTTCAAAAAGCTCAGTCCGTGCCATCGGCTGGGTATTCAGCTGGGCACAATCACGCCATACCCTGCCTGCCTGGTACGGAATCGGTAGTGCGTTAAAAACCTACGCCGGTAAAAACACGGATCGTCAGCAACAATTACAGGACATGTATGAGAACTGGCCATTTTTCCGTGCACTATTAAGTAACACCCAGATGGCCCTGTTCAAAGCCGATATGCGTATTGCCCAATCTTACATGACTTTATGCCATGATCAGGATTCGGCAAAACAGATTTATAAAATGATCAGTCAGGAATTTGAAATTACTCGTAAGCGTGTATTAAATGTGGCCCAACTGGATGACCTAATGGGCGACACACCTCACCTGGCCCTGTCCTTAACACGACGTAATCCATACCTGGATCCTTTGAACCAGATCCAGGTTATGCTGATTAAGCGTTATCGTGATGAAAGTCTGAGTGAAGAAGACCGGGATCTCTGGTTAACACCGCTATTACGCACGATTAACGCTATCGCGGCGGGTATGCGTAATACAGGCTAATCCATAATACTGAATCTAGATAATTGTTCCTGATTCCTGTCCACCACAAAGCTTTACGTTCGTGGTGAGCTTGTCGAACCATGAAGGTAAAACCTGAAATAGCGATTTTAAAAGCTATTCACCCTTCGACAGGCTCAGGCCGAACGGTTTTTTTAACGGACAGGAATTAGGAACAATTATTTAGTAGTCAGTGAATAAATAAAGACTGGCCAGGGAAGGCGGAAAGTTTTTGCAGGACTTTTTAACACCTAATAGAAAGTGTTGAAGATGCTATTAGACTTAGTTGATTAAGCGGCCTGGACAGGAATGGTATTGCGAGTGTGAGAAATTGAGTTGTCTGCATCCACATAAACCAGTTTAGGTTTGAATGTAGCCAGTTCTTTCTCATCCAGTCCCACATAGGCACAGATAATAATACAGTCTCCAGGATCGGCTTTGTGCGCTGCCGCCCCATTGACCGAGATCACGCCAGAACCATCCTCAGCACGAATCGCATAGGTCGTAAAACGTTCGCCATTGGTGACGTTATAAATTTCAATTTGCTCGTATTCCCGAATTCCGGAAACTTCCAGCAGCTTACCATCAATGGCGCAGGAACCTTCGTACTCCAGTTCCGAATGGGTCACGGTAGCGCGGTGCAATTTTGCCTTGAGCATAGTTGTCTGCATTGAATATTTAACTCTGATTCACAACGAGACGGCATTTTATCATAGACATTCCCAAGCTCCCAATATTCAAGGCAATTTTCCCAGAACCAGCAGGGCTAAAGGCTCTAAACCAGAAGAAACCAGGGTTATACGCGAATATTATCAATCAGGCGGGTTTCTCCCAGTCGAGCGGCAGCCAGTATAACCAGCTCATTAATATCAGCCCCAGCCTCGGGAACGGATAGATCAATAGCATATCTGACAGTCACATAATCAGGGTTGAAGCCTTGTTTTTCCAGCTTATTTTCAGCCTGTTGCGCCAGATTCAGATAATCAGATTGCCCTTCCCGCAGCTGTTGACGTAATTCCTGCAGAACCTGATACAAAATAGGAGCAGATCGGCGCTGTTCAAGGCTCAAGCGGCGATTTCGTGAACTCATCGCCAGACCGTCATCCTCTCGGGTCGTTGGCATGGCAATAATTTCAACAGGCATATTGAGATCATCTACCATACGGCGAACCAGCATGAGCTGCTGGAAATCCTTTTCGCCAAAAAAGGCCCTGTCGGCCTGCACACATTGAAATAGCTTGGCCACGACAGTGGTCACACCAGCAAAATGACCGGGACGGGAGGCCCCTTCGAGAATTTCTGACAAACCCGGGACTTCCACCCGGGTAATCGAGTCTCGCCCATGGGGATAAAGTTCGGTTTCACAGGGAACAAAAACCAGGTCAGCCTGAGCCAATTCCAACTTTGCAAGATCCTGTTCCAATGTGCGAGGGTAAGCATCCAGATCGGACGTCTGATCAAATTGCAATGGATTAACAAAAATACTGACCACCACCAGATCACAGGTTTCAACCGCCTGTTTCACCAGCGACAAATGACCTGCATGTAAATTACCCATAGTCGGAACAAAACCAATGCTCCGTCCCTGTTTGTGGCAGGAGCCACTAGCCTTTCTAAGATCCGCTATGGTTTCAATGACTTGCATCGTGATATTTATTTAAGGACACTGATAGACTTCAAAAACCTGTTTACCCTGATCAACAGCCGCGACAGGCTTAATGGCATTACCATTGAGTTCCAGTGCATTGTTACGCGCCAGAGTCTCAAGTTCAGTTCGGACCTTTTCTTCATTACGTGCAAATGTAGCCACCGTGGCTTTTACCATTACTGTTGTTTTGCCAAGTAGCTTACAGGCCTGAGCCTGTTCGGCTGAAATAAGTCGAACCGCTTCGGCTTCACTAGATAGCTCAACCCAGGTACAGGCCGAAATAAAAAAACTAAAACCAATCAACAGGATAGATATTCTTACTTTCATAATTTCACCCCTTACAGTTGTATTCAATCAGTAGCTTTCAATCAGGCTCAATGATGCCACAAGCCAGGTATTGGAACCCACGTAATTTATCAGAACCAATGGCTCAAAACACGGACAGCGATAATTTCATAACGTTTTCCTAAATATTTAGCCTGCCAATTTTACAGAATGTGACGTTTCTGACACTAAAGATGTAATATTTAGGTTTCAATATCGGTACGGACACAACAGCTGAAGTAATTCGGAACCTTATTCCCAAAACGGACGTTTATATTATTATGAGCCTGATAAATTTATGGTCGCGCAAACAGGACAAGCAACAGCTGTTTGAATCCTTGCTGGCCCCCTATATTGAACATTTATATAAGCTAGCTTATCGCTTTCGTGGCAATCAGGCCGATGCGGAAGATCTGGTTCAGGATCTGTTGATTAAGCTTTATCCCAGAACTCAGGAAATGAGCGGGGTTGAAAACCTTAAACCCTGGCTGGATAAAATCCTGTATCACCTTTTTATTGATCAGAAACGTAAAGAGTCACGTTCTCCCATCAATCTGAAAAGTGAAGATCTGGATGAAAATACTGAAACAAATCATCCCCTCACTTTTATTAATACACAATCACAGGAAAATGATCGCTATCTGGAGCAGGTCTTCCAGGCACTCAATGAGTTAAATTCCGATCAGCATAGCCTGATCATTCTCCATGATCTGGAAGGATACACACTCAGTGAACTCGAACAAATGCTGGAAACACCTATTGGTACCCTCAAGTCCAGGCTCAACCGAGCTCGAGGTAAACTTCGTGAACTTTTAATGGAACCAAATTCAAATTCACAACGTTATAAGCAGATGAGAGGGTAAGAAACATGAGTTGCCAATATGTTAAACAACGTTGTGATGAATACATCGATAACTCACTAAGTGAAGTGGAAAACATGATATTCAAAGAGCATCTCGATAAATGTCCAACCTGCCATGAGCAAATACAGCAGGCGCAGCAAATCAGAGAAGCCCTACACAACATGGACATTCCTCCAATGCGTTCGGAGTTTGCCCAGCAGGTTATAAATAATGCCGTTCAACACCATGAGACGGCAAAACCAAACCTGTACAAAGGATTGAGTTTAGCGTTAGCGGCCAGTTTAGTATTTGTTGCGATGACAGGTTTGTACTTTAATCAACCCGTTATTGAGGACTCTCCGGCCATTGTTATAGGCTTAAACCAGACTAAAAACGTTAAGTTATTATTTGATGCCAAAGATAACATCGATAATGTCAGTATCAGTATTGAACTCTCTGAGAATCTGACATTAGCCGGCTACAATAATAGCAAGCTAATTAGCTGGAACAGTCAGTTACAGAAAGGCCAGAATGTTCTCGCATTACCTATCATGGCAACAGAATTTGGAAAAGGTGAAGTTATTGCTCGACTCGAGCATGGCGGCAAAAATAAGACTTTTCTAATTCAAATAAATACTCAACAAGGTGGTTCTACCCGTAATAATTTGAACCCAGATTTTACACCACTGAATGTGTAGGAGTATAGCAATGAACAATTTTTCAAAATATATAGTTATCGGTACCTGTCTTAGCATGCCGCTAGCTGCAACCGCTTCGCCTGATATTGATGACGTGACTCTGGAGGTTATTGAGATCGATGATGATCGTGCTGAAGGACTTATGAAAGAAATTGAGTTACCAGAAACTGCCAATGAACGTGCTAGAGAACGCATTCAACATCGTCTGGAACGTGGCGATGAAGATCGTAGCGATGATAAGGATGACAATCAAGACCGTGACAGAGATCGGGACCGGGACCGGGATCACGATATGGATCAGGAACATGAACAGGAACGTGCCCACGAAATGGAGCAAGAGCACGAACAGGAACATGAGCAGGAAATGGCGCAAGAGCGCGAACAGGAACGTGAGCAGGAAATGGAACAAGAGCACGAACAGGAACATGAGAAGGAAATGGAACAAGAGCGTGAACAGGAACGCGAGCATGAACGTGAAGATCAGGGATCTGAAGATAATTCCTCTGAAAGCTAATCCAGTTATATTTCTTTTGTAATATAACGAACCAGCAGAGTTTGTCTGCTGGTTCGTTTGTATTTTTAACCCTCTATTTAAGTACACTCCGAGCTAAAAATGACATTACCAGGCTTTCGTAGTTTTTATTTAATCATTGCATTAGTGTTCTCACTTTCTACTCCACAGGTTGGATTAGGAGCCACAAATGATACCTTCAATAAAGGAATGACTTATTTCAAAGAAGGGAAATATCAGCAGGCTATCCAGCAATTTAAAAAATCAGAAAAACAGGGGTTACACAATGCCGCTGTTTATTACAATCTGGGTGTGAGTTATTTCAAATTACAACAATACAAATCTGCAGAATATTATTTTAATAAAACACGAAAATTTAAAGAAATGCAGGCACTGGCAGAATACAACCTGGGTCTTGTTGCTTTAAAACAGAATGATAAGAAAAATGCGATTCGCTGGTTTAAATCGGCATCAACATATAAGAATAAAAAAATTACTCAATTATCGAACACCCAACTATCTCGCTTAAGACAAAAAACAGCCCGTCAATGGTATAACATGGCCAGCCTGACTCTGGGACACAATAATAATATTTCTTCTGCACCAGATGAAGTCGCCACTAAAGAATCAGGTAACTATATGGATCTCTATGCCTCTACTAATGGTGTCCTGTCAGGCACATATGATGATGGAATAAGACTAAAAGGCTCTTTTCTTTACCAGGATTTTTTTAACACCAATACATATGATTACACTCAATTTAATATTGGACTGTACAAACATTTTAAATTAGATGAATGGAAAACTGCTTTAGGTGGGTATTTTGAGCGTAGTACCTATGCTGACACATCATATCTTCAAATACTGGGTTTGGTCGGAACGGGTAAATACAAAACCAGCAACACAGACACTATCTATCTGCGCTACAGATATAATGACATCAGCAGCAGCCTTGAAAATCAGTACAATTATCTCGAAGGCTGGCGTCAGCAATTCCAGATTGCCTTATGGCAATATACTAAAGATCACTCATCCAGTCTCAGTTATGAGCTGGAACTGAATGATCGAACAGATACATCTACTCGTAGTTATTCACCAACCCGTCACTCTATCAATGGTTCCTATCGGTACTTTATTGATAAGCAATGGCATCTTGGTCTTCATGCCAGTTACCGCAACAGTGACTACCCGGTTAAACCCACACAAAACCGGGAAGACGATCGCTACCGGGCAGCAGTTGACCTTCTTTATAAAATTGAAAAAAACTGGAAAGTTAAGCTGAAATATCAGTACACGGATAATAATTCAACGGATAATAATTATGAATATACACAGGACCTTTATTATATAAGTACAGACTATAGTTTTTAAGCTAGCCTGTGCTGAATGAAAGTCTTATTTCACCAACCGTTGAATGTCTTTCATACGCCGCACCCACGGTGACCATTTTCGTAGATCCCTGGGTAAGGTCTGAATAGCGGCATTGGCTTCAGTTGCAGAAGGATAGGCTCCATAAATCAGTGCGTACCAATCCTCACCCCGACGTCTGTTCTTATAATAACCCGCCTTTCCCCGTAGATCATTTTGACCATAATATTTTTCAATTAACTTTATGTTCGTACTACTGGCAAGCTGCAAAGTATAGTGATTCGGGTTCTGAGCTAAAATCCATTCTTCAGGCGTTTCAATAATGGCAATACGTTGGTTGCCTGCCGGCTTAATGGCACCAGCCAGGATTGCATTATAAGCCTCAACCAGTTTGAATTTTGCCGCTTTTTCGAACCAGTTTTTTGCTGTATCGGGATCGGCGGGTGAGCCCTGCCCATTTTCTGCCATCAACGCCAGATTATAACTGCCTAGCGGATTATTATTCTTTGCGGCCTGTTGAAATAATGTTCGTGCCTGAGGATATTTCGCTGACTGCATAGCAGTTGCTGCATCAGATATGAGATCTGCCTGACTAGTCGCTGACAATGCCAGCAAACCAGCCATCAAAATGGTTGGGGAATAAGTTTTTTTAAATATTTTGAGCATATCCTCGAGCCCTGTCCACAAGCTAATTTATAATTATTATCACAGCTAATAGTTTAGACCTAAATCAGACACATTCCAGTCGCTGCTTCAGCTGCCGAGAATAAAAAGCTGATAACCAGTCATGCAATAATATATTGACCTGTCGCTTTTCTTCTTTTTCCATTCCCTTTTTCGAAATTCGGTATTTAGCCAGAACGCATTCAAATCCCTGATAGTTCGTCACTTCTGCTAAACCTGCATCAAAATACAACCGGACCTGCATTTTTAATAATTGCGAATACTTTTTCGACAACACCAGATTCTGAGTCAATTCCAGCATCATCGTATAGCGGCAGCGCTCTGTCACTCTCACTGAGAGTCGATGTTCTGTATTGTTTTCGAATTGAAGACATTCGTAAAAATCTGAACTATCCAGTGTTGGACAAAGATTATTTAACAGAACAAAGTTCTTTTCATACATCCACATAGGTGAACGTTGTCGATGTTCTGCAATAGAATGGCTCATTGATTCAACCTGGATTACAACAGTCAATAAATAATAACATTTACTATTATATATAGTATCGGCTACAAAAATATATGCTTAAGTAAGAACAAAAAAAACTATCCTTGTTAAACTTTATATTCTTTGCTAGCGAACTATATGACAGAAATATAATTATTACACAAAAAAATCCCCTTATATTAAGGGGATTTTTTAATGAATACAGGTTGTAAGAAACTACCACGGAAGCTGGACTAAAATTGCATGATTGACTCCAGTCTTTCCAGATCGTTGATCACCTTCCAGTTACCACCGCCAGATTGAACACGATTTTCCCAATCCGACAACCGGTCCATATATTCTCGGGGATCAATATTATCACTTCGTAATTTGGTCACATTCAAGGCCACAACGGACATCTTATTCAACTGCAATGGAATATCACGAGTATATCCCTCAGGTAAGTCCTCTTTAAGATCTGAAAAAATCAGAATTAGATTGTTACCGGCATTGGCTTCAGTTAAAAACTCAATGGCCTGTAATACACCACCACTAATATCTGTATAACGACTACCCTTCACACCTTTGATAAAAGTATCTATTTTTTCACGGAATACCCTTTTCTGCTGATTAGCCATACTGGGTCGATCTTCAAAAGTTACCTTGGCTACAATATCCTTTTCACTAAAGCTACCTGTATCAACCCTTGCAACAGCAAAAGTATCCCCAGGATTAAGATTAGATAAAATAAAATTAATTACTTTCTGTGCCTGTTTTAACTCCTGAGTATAAGTGCCTGATGTATCCATCAACATATAGACACCTTTGGCGTGGTTTGCAGGTTGTTCGGAGCAGCCAGAAAATAAACTAAATGAGATCGCTAACAGTGTAACGAGTATTTTTTTAATGAAAGTCATAATAAACCCTATAGTGAACTGTATTGTGCTGTATCAGAATGTTGTTCACTCTCAGCTTTCTTATCATCCCTGTTTTTAGTTTTAAACATACGTTCAAGCCACAAGGGACCGAAAATAAGAAAGTCATAAATATTAATCAACATCTCACCTGAGAACCTGGCCATATTACCCAGCAAACGTAAAAACCAGCTCAGGCTTCGCAAGAACGATACAACCAGGATGCCCACTACTGTACGCATAGAATGCACGAAAGATTCCAAAGGAATCGCCACAAATGTTAAGGCAAATGGAAGAATAAAACCCATACCCATCTGGGCTGCAGTTGTAATCCAGAGATAAGAACTCTCAACAACCTGAATACTATCATCACGAAGTAATGCTCTTGTTGCCGCTGCATCCTGCATTAACAGCTCACGCATATAAGCCAGCCCCGCTTCTACAGACGCCAGGATTAAAAGAATACTAAACGTAATCCAGATCATCTTAATCCTCAGCTTGTCATGCAAAGCCCCTATGACGGGAAAGAGTCGTGTAATACGCATCGACTCCATTAAAAATAATCCCATTGCAATTTCAACCAGGATAATCACCAGCGCAGCAATATGTGATGTCTGGAAACCCATCAAATAACTGGTACCACCCACCATCTCTGACATCGGACGAGCAATCAGGTTAAAGTTAATAACGGCACCACCTACGGCTATCAACAATACAAAGGCCGAGACGAAAAACTGTGTGAGTGACGATGACGATAACATGCGTACTGAACGATCAGTCTGTTTTTGAATTTGTTCATATTCCTGCATATGCCGATCAATGCTGTTTGATCGTTCTAACAAACTGGTTATATTTTTATCTACATGACACAGGGTTTGATTTACCTTACGCCAATGCGGCATCATTTTATTTAATAACTGGTGCCGTTTATGACTGGATTTCCGATATTCTTCGGTTGCCTTAGTATTGGCTTTGACCAGTGAATGATGGATATCCTCCAGTACACTCCCCACCATGGGATCACCTTTTGCTCCTGGAATTTTAGCTACGGCTTCAACCGCCTTAACCCAACCAGGAGGAGCAGGAGGAACATCAGTACTCGCCTGATAATACTCATCGATCTTCATGATCTCCTCACTCAAATGGCGATGTAAGGCAGGATATTCAGATAAGTCACGCTGAACCGTAGAATCAATACGATCAAATTCACGTTCAATAATTCGTTCAGCCGCCTCCTGTCCCTGGCTTAAGAGGACTTCCTTGTTTCTCTCAATCATTCGTTTCTCACTACGCATGACTGAACGCGCAGAAAGACGCATCGCATTATGTAGAACACGACCGACCGAGCTAATCGCTTTATGTGCATGAACTCTGGCTGTGTACAGCACAATAGTTAGAATGACAAACCATGCCAACCCGGATAACACAGGGTTTGGAGCTAGCATAAAAATATCATTGAACGACATGAACATCTCCTTCATGTAAAAGAACAGATATAAATTCCGTAAAAAAACTCAACTATAGTAACGGCAAAACCGCAACTGAAACCGCCCAACGGTTCACAGAATTTTTTATGAAACCGAATTCTTTATTCAGACGAGATGAGACACATCGACCCGTCTAAGAGGTGAAAAAAGTATAGTGCAATATTGGTAAAGTTTTAGTTACCGGGTATACGTACTAAGGCAGTTTGCATGCAAATTGTGACCGTAGCCCGTTTTTTAGGAAATGAAGCGGATAGATTTCTGCACTAAATTTTCGAGATGCCTGTTATGCATAAGCAAACCCTTGTTTACTTATGCACATCAAAACATAGCGGATGAATGGATAATCGATCCAGGAATAACAAAAACTTAACCCGACGTATAATCGGTCAGCTGTTTTCGTATTCGTAAATGCGCCTGCCCTAGTAACTGACTCACTCGCGACTCACTTACACCCAGGATCTCGCCAATCTCTCGGAGGTTAAACTCCTCATCGTAATACAGACTGACGGCAAGTTTTTCGCGTTCTGGTAAAGCACGGATGGCATCAGCCAGATGCTCTCGGAACTGTTCCTGTTCGACCCCATCTGGAGGCTCAACGGTGCGAGAACGCATCCCTTCTCCAGCAATGTCTTCTTCAATACCCAGATCGATAAAATTTAATATCCGACAGGCATTGGTTTCCTGCACTATCTTATGGTATTCATTTACTGAAATACCCAGTTGTTCGGCGACTTCATTAGACTGGGCTTCCTGTCCGGTTTCATTTTCAATTTTCTGAATGGCCGCCAGTAGATCTCTGGCTTTTTTATGAACTGACTTTGGTGCCCAATCGGTACGTCGAAGCTCATCGAGCATACCGCCACGAATTCGGATTGACGCATAGGTTTCAAAGCTCGCACCCTGCGCAGGATCGTAGTTCTGTGCGGCATCCAGCAGGCCTAGCATTCCTACCTGTATAAGATCATCAACCTGTACACTGGCTGGTAAACGCGCCATCAAATGGTAAGCAATACGCTGCACTAAACCAGAGTAGCTGTTGACCAGTTCTTCGGACTCACTCGGTTGACAGATTGTGTACATATTACCTTCAGAAACGTGCTTGAGATAAAACTCTTATTTTATCCATCGGTACATCGGCTGATTCCTTTAGCCAGAAATAACCATAATATAAATCTGATTTGATACCTGTTCCATTGTTTACACCATAAATTGACGACATATCGACACCATATAACTTTAATATAACTACGATGCAGTTTTCATGCCGCTGAAAATAAAATCCCCACCGATGTGGGGAATGAAATAATAGTAAACCTGGCCTACATTGATTGAATCAAGCATAAGCGTCAATCAATCCCTGTCCACGTACAACCGGCTGTTCTGTAACAGGAATCTCACCTTCCACCATTTCTGTGGTTGACTGTCCTGCACCACTTCCACCTTCTTCATTACTTTCACGGCTTTGGGCAAAGGATTCCTGGGAAACACCCACATCACCCAGCGACAGGCCCATGTCGCTTAACATTTCACGTAAACGCGGTACGGCGGCTTCGATCGCATCCCGAACCTGCTGGTTTGGCGCAGAAAACATAACGCTGGCCTGATCCTTGTTAACCTGTATCCGGACTTCTAGCGCCCCAAGCTCGGGAGGATCAAGACGGATTTCAGCCTGTGAAATATTCTGGTTGATCATCCACTGCACCCTGTCCCCCATGGCCGAATTCCAGGCTGGATTTTGGGGGGGGATAGTAATGGTTGTAGTAGGAATATCAGCTTTGGCCCCTGCTCCAGCCATTGATAAACCTGCCAGCGTTCCTGACACATTTTGTGATGTGTTTTGTCCTGGGCCAGACTGCGTTTGTGTCAACGAGTCAACCTGACTAGCCTGAGCCGCATTCAGCTCCGGCAATAACGCAGCTTTGGCTTTACCCTGCATTTGCATCAACAAAGGATTTTCCTTGCCAGCCATCATGTCAAAGCTGTTTTCACCCTGAGCCATCGTTTTTGAATTACTGGCATCTAATGCCGTTGCGGTTGTACCAACAGGTAAACGTCCCGCCATTTCGCTGGCCTTGCCCGTCAGCAAACTGTCCGAGACTTCTTTGCTCATTCCAGAGAGCGCCGCAACAGAAGAGACACCCGCGTTTAACGGTGCCGTTCCTGCTGAGGTGACCACCTCACCCGTGCTAGCAATTAGAGGCAAGCCTGCGATTGCCGCATTTGGTGGCAAATCGTTGCCGGCTTCCGGCAATTCACTGAGCATTTCCTGCTCGGCAGAATTCAGTTGCAGGAGTTCGGCTGGAAACTGGCTAGCCTTTTTCCCAGCTGATTCAAGTTGCGCATCAAATAAAGCCGGGAATGCCTCACCCGAGGTGGCGGTAGGGCTGGCACCAGGACCTGTACTCTCTGCTGTCGTGCCTGAGGAGCCCGTTCCGGCCATCATTGGCATTGAATCTGACATAATTCCTCACATTAATTAGTTTTCCTGTTAAGGAAAATGCAAGGGGTATGCCAAACACACATAGGGGGTTTTGTATTAGCTGACGGATTAACTTCTATCGGCAGGTATAAAGTCTGTTGCAAAAACTATGTTTCAGGTAGCAAACGTCGACCAGCAATATCATCGGCTTCACGTTGTTCACGCTTATCGGTCTGTCGAGTTTCCTCACTATGAAAGCGCTGGATGGTCTTATCCAGAGCCTGGGTTTTCAGGTGGGTCTCATGCCAGGACTGAGTGTGAGACACACAATTTTTTTCCGCTTCAGCAACCTGAGTACGTTGCTGTTGAATTGCATGATCAAGCTGGCGTAAAAATCCCTGATAGGCTTGAACCTGATTTCCATCCATTCCATTGGCACCCGCAGTAGTAAAACGAGTCCGGTATTCATCACGATAGGTACATAACTCATTCAGTCGTCGCTGTTCATCCGACAGGGTTGTACGAGACTCTCCCAATACACGTGCAGCCTGTTGCTCGTGACGAGATGCCAGTTGTTTTAATGGACGAATACGGTTTGATTTTTTCATAACGTACCTACCTCGTTATTTCCTTATGCCTATGTAGATGCCAATGCAACTGGGTTGGCATTATCAGTTGTATTCTGATCCGAAAATACGGCATGTAAATCAAGCAAGCTTTGATTCCAGTCAACCGCATTGTGTAAATCCTGTTGTAAAAACTGCATAAAAACAGGATACATTGAAATCGCTTCATCTATTCGTGTATCACTACCACGACTATAAGCACCCACCGAAATTAAGTCTACATTTTGCTGATACACAGAGTATAAACGCTTAAAGCTTTGAACGGTTGCAAGGTGTGATGGATCTACAATATCAACCATAGCTCGACTAATCGAGGCTTCCACATCAATTGCAGGATAATGTCCGCTCTCGGCCATTTGTCGAGACAACACAATATGCCCATCAAGAATTGCGCGAGCGGCATCTGCAATGGGATCCTGTTGATCATCACCTTCCGTTAGAACGGTATAAAATGCAGTAATCGATCCACCGCCCATTTTGCCGTTACCAGCACGTTCAACGAGTTGTGGTAAACGTGCAAATACCGAAGGTGGATAACCCTTGGTAACGGGTGGTTCACCAATGGCCAGTGCAATCTCACGTTGCGCCTGAGCAAAGCGGGTTAAGGAATCCATTAACAACAAAACATCTTTACCCTGATCACGAAAATATTCAGCAATACTGGTTGCCAGCATTGCACCGTGCATTCGCATAACAGGAGTTTGATCCGCAGGAACGGCAACAACTACGGCACGAGCCATACCTTCAGGGCCAAGGATATTATCAATAAATTCTTTTACCTCACGACCACGTTCACCAATCATTCCAACCACAATAACATCGGCTGAGGTATAACGGGTCATCATACCTAACAGCACACTCTTACCCACACCAGAACCTGCAAACAGGCCCATACGTTGTCCACGTCCAACACTGAGCAAGGCATTAATCGCTCTAACACCGACGTCAAGTGGTGCACGAATTGGATTACGTTCGAGAGGGTTCATGGGTTTACCGGTTAAACAAACGGTATCAGAAGTTTCAAGTGGACCTTTATTATCGAGTGGCTTACCTGCTCCATCTAGTACACGCCCTAATACTGCATCTCCAACAGCCGCTTCATAAAGATGTTCAGTTGGAATCACTCGTGCATTAGGATGAATGCCGGTGATACTTTCAGTCGGCATTAAAAATAATTTATCACCTGAAAAGCCAACAACTTCAGCTTCAATATCTTTACCTTCCTGGCTTTCAACCAGACAGCGAGCACCAACAACAGACTGACAACCCACCGCTTCTAAGGTTAAACCCACCATGCGGCTTAATCGTCCTTCCACCACTATGTTCTCAATATTTTCGAGTCGTGACTGAATACCTTCCAGTCCTTCAATCCAGTTGGGCGTACGTTTTTTCAAAGTTTCCACGTTAATCATCAGCACGTACTCCACCCATGATCGTGGTGATCACACGTTGTAAACGCGTTTCAACCGTGGCATCAATGGTTGAGTTCTCAGCGTTAATCTTACACCCCCCTCGACTCATCAAGGGTTCTTCGATAATGCGCCATGTTTGTAACTCATCATCGTTTTCATCATGTAATGAAAGAATTTTGCGTACCAGTTCAGCATCTTCAGGATGAAGATAAACACGGATTCTTCTTGCGCTAACAGGTAATGCAGTCAGTCCTTCACGAACGATACCAACAACCTGATCCGGTTCGGTGTGCAATTCTCTGCGAATCAATTGTCTGGATATAGCGATTGCTAATGTCGCGGTTTGTTCAACCACTTCATCATCAAGGTCCTGAAAAGGAAGAACCAGTGATTCCATGAGTTGCTGTAATTGTTCTGACTTAGCCTGTATTTCAGTTTCGCCTTCTTTCAGCCCTTTGGCGAGGCCTTCTTCATAACCTTTTGCCAGGCCTTCTTCATAAGCCTGTTGTTCAATCTCTTCAAGCTTTGCTGCAGTAAGATGACCAGGGCGGCTGCTATTTGAACCACTGCTAACATCAGGTAGCTCCCAGCGTTCAAACTCAACCGCCTTATCATCAGAGGTTTGACTAGACAAATTCTTCACCAGAACCACCTAAAGAAATTTCACCAGACTCTGACATACGACGAGCAATCGATAAAATTTCTTTTTGTGCTGATTCAACTTCACTTAAACGTACAGGGCCTTTGGCTTCGAGGTCATCACGCAACATTTCGCCAGCACGTTTGGACATGTTCTTGAGTATCTTTTCTTTCACGCCTTCATCCGCACCTTTAAGTGCCAGGATAAGGTTCTCAGAAGAAATTTCTCGTAGCAAGGCCTGAATGCCACGATCATCAACATCAATCAGGTTGTCGAAGACAAACATCAGATCCTGAATACTTTGACCCAGTTCTTCATCAACCCCTTTAATATCTTCCATCAACTGACTTTCAACGGCCGTATCAACAAAGTTCAGCAAGTTTGCCGCCGTTTTAATACCACCTATACCGGCTGACTTAAGGCTATCTGAGTTACCAGAAAACTGTTGCTCCAGCATGTTATCCAGTTCATGCAAGGCACTGGGTTGAATACCATCGAGTGTCGCAACACGAATAAGAACATCGGAGCGCATATTCTCGGGTAGATTGGAAAGGATTTCAGCCGCCTGATCACTTTCGAGATAAGACAGGATAATCGAGATAATCTGTGGATGTTCTAGCCGAATCATTTCAGCGATAGAACGTGGGTCCATCCATTTAAGTGTTTCCAGACCCTTGGCATTATGTCCCATGAGGATCCGGTCAATGACATTACCCGCTTTGTCTTCACCTAATGCATTGACTAATAATGAGCGCAGATACTCTTCATTACCAATACCCAGTGCGGTCTGTTCTTCTACTGTATCGCAAAAATCAGCCAGTACTTCATCCAGCACTTCCCGACCTACATTGCCCAGTACGGCCATGGCCTCACCGATCTTCTGAACCTCTTTCGGTGACATGAGCTTGAGGATTTCGGCCGCTTCTAATTCGCCCACGCTCATTAATAGAATGGCAGAGCGTTCAACGCCTGTTAAATTTGCTTTTTTCTTTGCATCATCTGCCATAGGGATTACTGATCAAGCCAGCCTTTAACTACCTGTGCCACTCGCTTGGGTTCCTGTGAAGCAAGTTGTTTTGCAATATTCAGATTATCTTCATAAGTGGATGGCTTAGGCAGGCGTGGACTACCACCCCCACTCAAAGTTAACTGATCTTCAGAAATTTCCTCACCGTCTTCAGTTATCATTACTTTCTTCGGTGGCACTGCCAGACTACGCATAATTGGGCGCAATATTCCTAAAATCAGAAACAGAACCAGGGCTGCTGCCGCGACCTGTTTCAATACCGACCAGAACCAGGCCTGCTCCCACATTGGAATAGCGGGAATTTCTTCCAGTTGAGCAACCGGCAAAAAGGCCGCGTTAATCACATTCACCGTATCACCACGTAACTGATTAAACCCAACCGCCTCTTTTACAATCGAGGTAAAGCGAGTGACCTCCTCATCAGTATAAGGGACACTGGCTACAGTGCCATCTTCAGCCACACTTTCTTTGACGTCCAGCACAACAGCAACCGACAATTTGCGAATGCCTCCCATGCTATGACGAATATGACTAATAGTTTTATCCAGTTCAAAGTTACGGATAGAACGCTTCCTGGTTTTTTCAGAACCCTTAGAAAGTGTTGATGCCGCACCCTGGCCAGTCGCATCCTCAGGAGCAACGGCCTGACCCGGTGGTTCATTGGATAAGGCTCCCGGTATACCACCAGCTATTGCTGAGCCAGTACTCTGTTCTTCTACACTTTGTTCACTACGCAATGCAGGCAGGTCTGGATTAAAACTTTCCTGGGTGGATTCGGTACGAGTAAAGTCCAGTTCCGCTGTCACCTGCGCACGAACACCATCCATACCAACCAGTGGAGACAGTAAGCGTTCAATGCGATCCATATACGTTTTTTCGAGCTTACGTGTATATTCAAACTGTGTTGTGGTTAAACCAAGAAGTTCATTCTCAGTTTTGCTTGAAAGCAAACGACCACGATCATCGACGACGGTAACCTGCGAGGTTTCCAGGTTCGGAATACTTGATGCGACCAGATGTGTAATGGCCGCAATTTGTTGTTTCTGTAATGAACGCCCCGGAGACAGCTTCACCATCACCGATGCAGTAGGTTCACGTTTGTTACGTACAAATGCAGATTCTTTTGGTATGGCCAGATGCACACGTGCATTGCTTACCGCACCAATGGCCATAATTGTTCTGGCTAACTCACCTTCCTGAGCGCGTTGATAACGAACTGTCTGAATAAATGAACTGGAACCAAAGCCCTGATCCTTATCAATCAATTCAAAACCTTCACCAGAAGCATTCGGTAGATTTTCCGCGGCCAGTTTAAGTTTGGCATCACTGAGCTTGCCCGATTCAACCATCAACGCACCACTATTATGATCGATGCGATAATCTATTCTATTCCGTTCCAGCACTTCGGCCATCGCCTGGGCATCTTTACCCGTAACCTGGCTATAGAGCACATCGTAATCAGGCGTTTGTGACCACAGTACGACAGCAACACCAATCGCAATACTGGCGGCCAGCCCAATTAACAGTCCCAGTTGTCGAACAACGGGTAGCCCCACCATTCCCTGGAAAGGCGCACTAATTTGTTCTGATTTTGTGAGTTCCATAAATTATGGCTTAGTTATATTCAGTAAAATTCGGAATAAAAAATCAAACCGGCATATTCATAATTTCCTGGTAAGCATTTACCAGTTTATTACGAACCTGCAGCATGGCCTGAAATGACACACTTGATTTCTGTAACGCCACCATGACTTCTGACATCTGGATATTGGGATCACCCGCCTGGAAAGCATCCGCCAGACGTTTTGCATCCGCCTGTGTATCGCTAACTTTATCGATGGACTGTTTTAACAACTCTGAAAACTCAACCTTGGACTCGGCACCCGCCGCAGGTGTTACCTGCCCCTGGGCCTGCTCGGCCATGGCGCGCATCTGGATAAGTAAACTTTCTGGAGTAATTGTATTTGCCATACTGTTACCTGCTTGATGTCAAAAGTTTGTCGACAAATTAACGTTAAAAGAGCTTATGCAGTTTCCAGGCCAGCACTGTCTGGAATGCGTAAGCCCGCTTCGCGCATACGTGCCAGCTTGTATCTCAGGGTACGCTGACTGATTCCAAGACGTTCTGCTGTCGCTTTACGACTCCCCTGTGTCTGACGAATGGCCTCGAGGATCAGATCCCATTCTCGTTGTTTCAGATCCGTATTGAGTGATTCCGCATTACCGGACTCAGCCCCAGAATTATTACTGGCCTTTTCCGTCGTACTCGATTCGACCGGGGTCGATACGGATGTGATTGTTTCAACTGCACGCAACACCGGACTCGCACTTTCAAAATGCAGATCTTCTTCTTCAACGATCCCATCAGAATGTAAAATCAAAGCACGTTGAATCACATTATCCAGCTCACGAATATTGCCTGGCCAGGCATGGGTTTTCAGTTTTTCACTGGCAGCTTCAGATAATTCAGGAATTGCCTGAGCATTCGCTTTGGCATGTTTTTCCAGTAACACATTCGTCAACGGGATAATGTCGCCCGGACGTTCACGCAAAGGAGATAAATTCAAAGGAAATACGTTTAAACGATAAAACAGATCTTCGCGGAACCGGCCGTCAGCCACCACCGCCGCCATATCTCGGTTAGACGTCGCCAGCACACGCACATCCAGATTGATCATCTGTGTGCTACCCAAACGTTCCACTTCACGTTCCTGTAATACACGCAGGAGTTTAGCCTGCAGTCCCAGATCCATTTCTGAAATTTCATCCAGTAACAGTGTTCCACCCTGTGCCTGTTCAAACTTACCGGGACAGGCTTTATAAGCACCAGTAAAGGCACCTTTTTCATAACCAAACAGCGTAGCTTCGAGCATGTTTTCGGGAATCGCGGCACAGTTAATCGCGATAAAAGGCTGTTCAACACGCGAAGAATGACGGTGAATAAATTGCGCTAACACTTCCTTACCCACGCCACTTTCACCCGTAATCATGATGGTCGCATCCGTATCCGCGACCTTACGAGCCATACGAAGTAGCTCCAGTGACAGAGGATCTTCGGCAATCATGTCATCGGTTGCGGTTGCCGTGCCAAGATACTGGCCGACCATATTCACCAGCACTTCGGCTTCAAACGGTTTCACCATGTAATCCACCGCGCCATCGCGCATGGCATCCACGGCCTGTTGAATAGTGCCGTAGGCGGTCATTAACATCATCGGGATATCTGGATACTGGGCTTTAACCTTTTTCAACAGGCTATGGCCATCCATCTTCGGCATATTGATATCACTAATAACTAAATCAACGGAAACATCTTCCAGTTTCTGTAATGCCAGTAAACCGTTTTCCGCGGTCAATACCTGATAACCCGCAATTTCCAACGTTTCCTGCAAGGCTTCACTGAGCGCCTCATCATCTTCGACGACCAGAATGCTTGAGTTGTTCATAGATAAAACCTCATGAGATTAAATTCATTGTGCAAGTTGAATGTAGCT
>JAPHRJ010000034.1 GCA_026196045.1 Gammaproteobacteria bacterium | reverse complement strand
CATCGACGAGAACACCGATGTTACCCTCGACAAGTGAGAGCGAAACCCAGCAAATATCCTAATAAAAAACGCCAGTCAGCTTAACTGACTGGCATTAGGCTATATGCCCGCTTTTTTTTACTTTAAAAAAGACTTGTAAGTATCTGATTATCTGAACAAATTAGGTATTGCCTTACCCAGGTGTGAGAGGATCTCGGGTACCTCAATGTCAATCACCTGATCCCCGACCCATTTGCTGTTTCTTTCACCCATAACGGTTTTTACCTGCTGGCCAAAAAAGCGTCGCATACTAAAGCTAGGTCCATCTTCATCGGTGTAGTTAAATTCTGAGTAATCGGCCATACGTCGATTCAGGGTATCGATGAATGCTTCTCTATAATCACCTGATCCAAGCACATCACGCTGATTATCTTCCATATGTTTGGCACATTTTTTTGCTAATTCCGACATGAAGATGATTCGTTCTTCTTCATCAAATTTTTCAATAGTCATTCTGTCAGCCATGTGGATGGAAAATGCCAGGAATTCAGCAATGATATTCAGACGTTGTTCCTGTGAGTCAGTCTGGAAATCGGCATTTTCCATACTGAGAACCCCATTGGTCGCAATGCGCCAGAGTATAAAGGCGACGGCCCCGGCGATTTCTTCAACCGAATGTGTTTTTCCTTTTTTACTCCAACGACTTTTAATACGCACGCCTACATCCTCGAATAATGGTTTTAAAACTTGCCTGTGATCAGGAGTTAATTCACTCAACTAGCCTACACTCAGAAGTATTTTAACTGGTAAGCGGTTGGCATCATGATGATACGCATGCTAGTCTAATAGCTGAGTATATTACTAGGTATTTATGTTTGGTAACAAGATTATAACGCAGCAAGCACACATATTATGTACCCCAATCTAGAAAAACTGTGCTTAACAGTTCAAAAAAATTGTCATATTTCCGATGCCCTGCATGCTGGTGACGACACGCTTTGTGTGTATCTATTAAAAATGCGTGAATTCTATCGTTGGGAACAAAAACAGCCATTTAGTGCCAGTCTGGATAATAGCCAGGTAGGTGTCTGGTTGAAAGAGCGCGAAGCCCTCTGGAATGAAATTGAGGATCAAGATTTCGACAAGATAGAGATTGCTGACAAATATTTTGATCCCTTCGATAGTAAGGCGATAAATTCACATTTGTTAGCGCACAACCTCGTCTATAGCGGTGGGTTAGGCAGGCTTAAAAAACCTCATTTCTTCCTGGCAGAATTGGTAAGACATGAAGAACACCGTGATTATCGAGTACTGGTGTCTGACAAAGAGTTTGCCCGTGACCTGTCTGCCCCTCCTGCCATGACTCAGGGTCGTACAATCTATATACGACGAGAATCACTTCAACGCTTGCTCTGGCAAAAAATCGAAGAATGGCGCTGGAACGAGCCTGACAATGCCATGGGGCGAGCCATGCGTTGTTATGATTTTGAAAACGAACCACTCGTGGCGTTGGAACAAATGACCGACAATGAACTGGAAGCCATGTTGTTACATGAAATGGGGGAAATTAGCGTTGGAGAACAACTTGGTGAAGGCTGGGAAGATTTGTTAATTGGTCAACGCTCGAGGATGGAAATTATGTTGCGAGCAGTCCGTGACCATTATGCCGATACGATCTCTACCCTGCCCCGATTACTGGAAACAGAAAACCAGGCCTCTTTGCACTTTTACTTTGCAAATTTAAATAGTATGCGCAAGTATTTGTCACCATCATTATTTATAGCCTATGAAAGTTGGTTTAAGGAAGCCAATATCAAACCGCTAAAAAAGTTAGCCAGTCAGGCTAAACCTCACTGGCAACAAACCTGTGAAAATATACTCTCCCTCGCTGAAAACAGAACACCATCCATGACAGAAGATATAATCAACCTGATTGAAAATAATCGTCTGTAAGACAAGCCATGTTAATCTTGTTGCTGGGTCGAATGCTTGTTACTCACAGATATTTTATGCCATACCCAGGAAACAGGTACGAAATCCGACAATGTACAAACCACACCACTTCAAATTATTAATGAAGTTAAGCCTAATTAACCTTTATTTTTGAAAAAAAGGTTATTCGTAATAAATAGCTTAAAAACCTGACAACCCCTGCCGATAGTTAGAAAGTGTGCTTGCAACATAATTAAGCAACTTAACTACAACGGAACTTTCTATTCACTATTATGGCTTTTCATACTAAAAAGAGCTGGTTACATCGCGCCGTTCTTGAGGAACAGCTTCAACATCTCGCTCATATGGGCGTCCCCGCTTATCTTTCAAATATTATTATTGCCCTGATTATCAGTTATGTCTACTGGCAACGAGAACCGTTTCTTGCAACGAGTTTGAGTGTCATTGTGATGGGTATCATTATTCTACGTTACCAGTTTTTTTGCCGTTTTAAACACACTCCTGCTGAAGAGCGGGATCCATGGTACTGGTCCCGCCTGTACTATCTGGGTAGTTTGTTAAGTGGTATAACCTGGGGTATCGGGTTGTTCATGTTTGCCAATTATTTAGGTGGAACCGACTTTTTTATTATTTTAATGGCTGGGATCATCGTTAGTGCGACGGGTTTTATTTCATTTTATAGCCACCTTCGTTCTCTATATTTATTTTTCTATCCTCTCATGATACCAATTACATTGAGCTGTTTTTACTACTACAACAGTCCATTAATGATAGTGTCTGGCATTATGCTGACAATCTATATGATTATGGCGGGCATCATGTCGTATAAGAATCACCGACATTTTGTTCATGGTATTGTTTATGATAAGCGTCTGTCCGTTATAAAGAAAAGATTACAGGCTTCAAATGATGAGCTACGTAAAACCAACATACAGCTCTCATCCCTGTCAGCAACAGACTCGCTCACAGGAATAGCCAATCGCCGTTATTTTGAGCCTGTATTACAAAGAGAATTTCAACAGGCTATTCGTGAAAGCTCACCTCTGGTAGTGATGCTAATTGATATTGATTATTTCAAACTTTATAACGACCATTATGGTCATTTGGCTGGTGATAAGGCATTAGCAAAAGTAGCTCATGCGCTTCGTGATTCTTTAACGCGCCCCATTGATCTGGTTGCGCGCTATGGTGGTGAGGAGTTTGTTGTTGTATTACCTCAAACTGCAATGTCTGGAGCCATTAACATTGCTGAGAGAATACAGTCTAATATATATGCGCTTAGAATAAAGCATGATTACACTGAAGGCAGTGAAAAATATCTCACTCTGAGTATTGGGATTTCACAATTTAAGTTGCATGTAGATAAAAGTTATAATGATTTAATTCATCGTGCAGATAAAGCTTTATATAGTGCAAAGGCCGCTGGGAGAAATTGCTATATAGCCGCTAATTAGTGTGTAGCCCAGTAATTAATTGCAGGTGAACGTTGAGTCTGTAATCTGACCACTTAATGAAACCAAAATACGGCGTCCCTTTTCTCCAGTCTTCGTACTATCACATATCGTAAATTGAATACCTGAATAGTTATGGCTTGATTCGGAGGGTGCCGTATTATTGCCTTGTCCTTGTCCTTGTCCTTGTCCTTGCCCTTTTCCCTGGCCGTACCGATGTTGATGCTGCTCTTCCTGAGCAAAAACAGTTTTCCCGGGTAACAATTTATATAACATACCGGCTAACCAGTTGTGTATATCTTCCAGCTTTGTTGCAATCACGATCTTGCTATAGTCGATGGCACAAACAACACAGGCGGATAAGGAACCATTCGGCTTAAACTGGATATAGGGAGCACTGGAAGAAAGTTCCATTCCACCAGGCAGCCCTTTAACAACACTTAGAATTTCATCATCACCATCGACAGCGCCATCCATACCGGTATCGGTAAAAATTATCCAGCCATTATCCCAGTCGACCCCAGTACAACTCACCTGTGTACTGCTGGCGCAAACACTCACTGGTATGTTTCGTTTCACAGCTTCACTACGTGCCAGAGATAAACTTCCCATAAGATTATTGGCACTGGCAGTAATATTATTACTCTGCACAAAATTTCTAAAGTTTGGAACGGTAAAGGCGGCAATCAGTGCGAAAACAACCAGTGCAACCATGACCTCAATCAGGCTGAACCCCCTGGACAATCGACCGGCTTCTACTGGAGGTAATAGTGCTGACATATAATCATACCTGCTAAATAATAATGTTTATAATCAACATGATAGAATAACTATCTACTGTCATCGATAACTCTGGATAATCCTGAGTATTATCTATATATCTATTTATCGGCAACTAAGGTCATATACTTTATATGGACCAGTCAGATAATAGGAAAGCTTCACAGGAAAGAGTCAGGAATATGTCGACTTATACTCAGAATGGTTGAGTATAAATCGACAATATTATTTATAAAATGATTACGCGGAAGACAGGATAATATTTAGTTATTAACAACAACTTCAGTTTCACTCATATCACCATTGGTAGAAATATGTATTTCTGTAACGCCAGGTAGCTTTTGTAATATATAAGCAGACATCATTAACAACATGGGTTTATTTTCATGTTCCAGTGCCGTTAATATTTTTTCGCCTGCAACCTGGCAACGTTGACCTGCATTTAAATTTTCAACCCAGGAATGACTCATTTGCCAGCCCTTATCCATATCAGCATCCATTTTTTTAAACACATCAACGGCCTCAGTTAAAATATTCTGAGGCACATCAACGGGTGTAGACTGCCCATCAACTACAACATTCAGTATCATGTAAACACCTTTAAATATAGTGTAAATTATTGCTTTATTTTACCTGATTCCTAAACAGGAGTATTCCCCTAATGATGTTACATATTCCCGCTGTACTCGATCAACAAAGGATCTCCTTTGTTCGACAAATACTGGAAAATGCCAACTTTGTTGATGGTAAACTTTCTGCTGGAATGGCTGCACAGCAAGTAAAAAACAATGAAGAGTTGTCAGCGGATGCTAAACAGATAGAGCAACTTAATAATGTCGTTATGGGTAGTCTGGTACAACACCCGATGTATCAGAACTCGGCCTTTCCTACACGCATTGCAATGCCTTTCTATGCGCGTTATAAGCCAGGTATGCAGTATGGTGATCATGTTGATGATCCCGTTATGGGACCGGCTCAGGGGCGCTACCGGACGGATGTTTCCACTACCCTCTTTCTCTCGGAGCCAGACGAATATGAAGGGGGAGAAATAGTAATCCGTAGCGCATTTGGTGATAGAAAGGTGAAACTGGCTGCCGGTGATGCCGTTGTCTATCCTTCGACCAGCCTCCACCATGTTACCGAAGTCACCAGTGGAGAACGCCTTGTTGTGGTGACCTGGGCGCAAAGCATGATCCGTGATCCTGCAAAACGAGAGCTGCTTTATGGTCTGAATGAAGCACGTGAGAGTTTGTTAGCGAAAGATGCCACGGCAGAAGATACAAAAAAGGTCGATATTGCTTATGCCAACTTGTTCAGGATGTGGGCTGAGATATAGAAATTAATCTGTTTATTTCAGGCAATAAAAAAGGCTGCACCTCAATAAACGAATCGCAGCCTTTTTTATAAGGAACTGAGTTCTATGAATTAATAGAAACGTTTTGAACCTTTTTCTTTGTGAGCGAGGGCGTTCACTTTGTCAGCCAGTTTTGAGTACTCTTCACGATAATTATTTAAAGTGTGGCCTTCTTTAGCGGCATAGTAATCTTCCATATTTACACCGTTTTTCTGTTCAAAATCGATGAATTTTTTCTGCATTTCCAGCATTTCAGCAATCAGTTTTGATTTTTCGCTCATTTCATTACCCCTTAGTCATATATAAGGTATGTTAAAATTCTGTGGACATTAATTCCGAGTGGGTGAAATCTATCAGCCTCACTCGGAATACGCTATATCCACTTTGGTGTATGTGCTTATTTTATCCGGGTAAATTAATACCCACCTTTACGGCGGCTTTCTGGAAGACCTGCGATCAAGCCCGCTTGTTTGCTGGGTTTGCCTGGGAACAGGTCATACAGTTCCTTGGAAGAAACCTTACGGCCCCACTTTTCAGACATCGCTTTATTCATATTGCGGTCGTTTGGCTGGTTTCCAGCATTGTTTATATATTCATCGCGTAAATAGTTCATTACGTCCCAGTGCTGTTCGGTTAATTCAAGACCTTCTGAGCTAGCGATAGCTTTTGCTACATCTTCGTCCCATTGGGCGTGGTCTACCAGGTAACCAGTTGCAGTCGTTTCTACACTTTTGCCATTTACTTCAATTGCCATCTTATGCTTCCTTCTAATCTATATAAATTAAATTAAAGTCTTAGTAAAACAGCCCGGCAAAAGCCGGGTTAAAAAAATTTTGCCAATTAAACCAAAAAAACGAGGCCGGTTAAAGCATTAACCATCCTGATTTACAGGTTTTATACCCTTTTGAGGTAGAAATAGCCCACATCCAAGCTTACGGTGTGAGCCTAAACCAGATTCCTGCAGTTGCAGGGATTCCTCTTTTTCGAGATCCGCTAACATTAAACTGCGCGTGGAAAGGATACCTTCAGGGGTATAAATACTTCGCTCACGACCAGCCAACATTTTACGGATTGTAATACCCATTGCGGTTAAATCATCTGCCGCCTTTTGCAGAAACTGGTCTTCATCATGACCAGTTTCGGTAATAACATGGCGGGCAGACACAACGGGTAAGTCACTGAGTGTTTTGACTTTCATTTTCCCTACAGTCAACTCATGGCCGGCAACATTGAGTATTTGTCCGACTAGTTTTTCGACTTCTTCCAAACGGTGCTTGGGCATACGAAGGGTCATTTTCTGTCGGTGTGAGATATACATGAGTTCAGTCGGACTATCATCGGGGCGTTGCCAGCCATTGCCAGATTCTGCACCATAAATAGGGTGAATCCCTGCGACCTCTTCTTCATTTAGCCAGGGTAATGCTTGTGACAGCGCTTTATACAGAGCATGTGCATGCTCCATCGGTAAACACTTGCAACTGATGGAGAAACTTAAATCCAGTACATTATCAGGAATAACATACCTGGTTACTTTGTCTTGATCATCTGTCCAGTACATGGCCATCGTAATACACTCGTGTTAAGTCGTTGATGTGAATATAGCTTCTAGCTTTTCTTCCCAGTTCTCTGGAGTATCATGAAAAGGCGGACGCACATCCATACTAAAAAAACGCTCTCCCGCTCTCGCTTTGGTTTCAATCACTTTTATTAAACCTTCAAAGGATTCCAGTTCGTGGTTTTGCATCAAAATTTCACTTAGCCATAACATTTTTCGATACCTTTCATTGTGTATTAATTATTGATAACGCGATCAAAGTACCGAGCTCGGTACAGCAGACGCTGCCTGGAAATATCCTGACTATCTTCAAATGCAGAACGATTGTGCAATACATTATTGCTGATCAAGCCCTGCCCTGATTCCAGTTTATGGTGAAATACAAACTGCGAGTCAGTACTGAAAAATTCACACAGTGCTTTAACAGCCTGCCCGGTAAGCTGATCCTGCTTCCAGACAATGCTGCGTGTTCGAGCGGTATAGCGCATATGCAGGTGTCCAGATTCAGGCTCAACAGAAAAAACCGGGCCCGACTGCTCTGCTCGAATGACTTTTCCCTGCTCCTCATTGGGGGGGATTGTCATCGCATCAGGCTGCATCAGGGCATTTATATAGGCTGGATTGCGATCTCTCAAGTGGATATACACCATTTCTGGATCGACGAGTGCATTTTCACCACCTTTCTCAGCTGGTGACACGCAGTGAAGAATCATACCTCGGATCTGGTGATCCAGGGCATTGTAATAACCATCGGTATGCCAGCTGATTTTATGGCTCGAATAGGGAATATAGATTTTATGACGCCCATTAGGCACAACTTTTAGAGAGGTAATACTGTCGTTGTCTGCACACAGGTTGCTATCCAGGTTTACCAGACCCATCTGTTCACCTAATTTTCTAACCTGGATTTTATCGTCTGGATCACCACAGGGATGCAGAAACTGATAGATCGCCATATTGAACGTCTGGCAACGATCCAGTAGTGCCCGTTTTTCATTCACTGTCAGTGAGAATGGATTTTCTATTTGGACAATTAGATTTTCGAGCGTGACCGGGTAAGCAGAGAGTTTCTTTTCGCGCCATGCCTGATAAGCCTTTTCATCGCTTAAACTGAAGGGACCTTCTACTGGGATATATAAGGTATGCTCGGTTGAATTTAATGATTGCATTTATTTTAACCCTGAGTAGAATACACCCACGCTTCACGCGGAATAACCAGGCAACCTTGTCAGGTTATTTCTGCAAACCTGAATCACTGGATTGTAACCATATTGTTTGATGAGAAGAGTAACTCGTTGAACACTACTACCTGATGGACAGATTAGAACATCAAGTTTACCAGGGCTGAAATATCCAGCAGGTTATATAGGATAAAAATTCTCCTATTACAACAACTTATGTTTAGCTAGCATGTGATCAGGCAAGTAAATATTAGTAGTTAATTGAATTTTGGTTTAGTGCTATATCCCTTTGTGGATACACAAAAAATTTCAATATCACCCCATCAGTGAGGTATTCGAAATTGTCACAGAACCATAAACTTCGCCCAACTTGAATATTTGTGTATGAACTGCAATTTGTAGACGTACTTTAAAGAGACAATTTCTTCTTCAAAACTTTAAGCTTAATAAACGGGTTACCCCATTAAGGAGAACACCATGGCGAAAAAGATCTATGAAACCCCCATGTTGGATGAGCTGGAAAATGGTCCTTGGCCGAGTTTCATCTCTGGTTTCAAACGTCTGAGAGACGATCATCCAGACGAAAGAATTAATACAGTGGTCAGTGGCCTGTTAGGTCAACTTGAACACTCTTATGAAACACGTAAGGGTTACTGGAAAGGCGGTACCGTATCTGTATTTGGTTATGGTGGCGGTATTATTCCTCGTTTCTCTGAAGTTGCTGAAGCCTTCCCTGAATCAAAAGAATTCCACACTATCCGTGTTCAGCCACCAGCGGGTAACCACTATACAACAGATATGTTGAACCAACTGGCAGATAGCTGGGAAAAATACGGTTCAGGTCTGGTTACATTCCACGGTCAAACGGGGAATATCATGTTTATCGGTACTGATACTGAAAATACTCAGCACTTCTTTGATGATATCAATGAATATGGCTGGGATTTAGGTGGTGCCGGTCCTTGTGTACGTACAGCGATGTCCTGCATCGGTGGTGCGCGCTGTGAACAGTCTTGTGCTAACGAACATGGCATTCACCGTCACCTTGTAAATGAGTTTGTTGATGACGTTCATCGTCCTGCTCTGCCTTACAAGTTCAAATTTAAAGTTTCTGGTTGCCCAAATGACTGCCAGAATGCTATCGAGCGTTCTGACTTTGCCGTAATTGGTACCTGGCGCGATGAAATGAAAATCGACCAGGACGAAGTTAAAGCATTCGTTGAAAAGAAAGGTCGTGATTATGTATTAGATAACGTAACTTCACGTTGCCCAACAAACTGCATGAAATTAAATGATGACAACACGCTGACTGTTGATAATCATGAATGCGTACGTTGTATGCACTGCCTGAACGTTATGAATAAAGCTTTGTCTCCTGGTGATGATAAAGGTGTGTCCATTTTGATTGGTGGTAAACGTACTCTGAAGATTGGTGATTTGATGGGTACTGTTGTTGTTCCGTTCAAGAAACTGGACACAGCAGAAGATTATGAAGAACTGGTAGAAATGGCTGGCGATATCATCGACTTCTTCGCTGAAAATGCGCTGGAACATGAGCGTACTGGTGAAATGATTGAGCGTATTGGTCTGGTTAACTTCCTCGAAGGTGTTGGTATTGATGTTGATCCAAATATGATCAGCAGCCCACGTCAATGTTCTTATGTCCGTATGGATGGATGGGATGAGGAAGCTGAAAAGTGGTTTGCGCGTAAAGCGGAACAGGCTGCCGGCTAAGCACCGAACATTTACATATTTTTTAACGAATAAAGTTTAAGAAATCAGGAGAAAAAACATGGCTTTAGCAGATATGCGTTCGCCGATAGAATCCGGCTGTCCTGACGGTTTCCAGTATATGCATCCTACGATGCGTAGAAACTTCGGCTTATGGAAGTATCATGAGCAACCACGCGGCGGTGTAATGTGTCACGTTGCACACAGTGGTGACAAAGTCTGGACTGTAAAAGCGGGTACACAGCGTATCCTTGATCTGTTCACATTACGTAAGCTCACCGAAATTGGTGACAAATACGGTGAAGGTCACATCCACTTTACACTGCGTAGTAATATCGAATACTTCGTTACTGAAGAAAGCAAAGTTCAGCCTCTGATCGATGCATTAGAAGGTGCCGGTTTTATCGTTGGTGGTACTGCTAACTCAGTAGCAATGATCTCACACACCCAGGGCTGGTTACACTGTGATATTCCTGGTACTGATGCATCTGGTGTTGTTAAGTCCATGATGGACGAACTGATTGATGATTTCAAAAACTGCAACATGCCTAACCGTGTTCATATCACTACTTCTTGCTGCCAGATTAACTGTGGTGGCCAGGGTGATATCGCAATCAACGTTCAACACACCAAGCCACCTAAAATCAACCATGATCTGGTTGGTAACGTTTGTGAACGTCCAACTGTTGTTGCTCGTTGCCCAGTTGCAGCGATTCGCCCAGCAATGGTTAATGGTAAGCCATCACTTGAAATTGATGAGAAGAAATGTATCTGTTGTGGCGCGTGTTTCCCACCTTGCCCTCCAATGCAGATCAACCATCCAGAGCATTCCAAGCTTGCTATCTGGGTTGGTGGTAACCACTCTAACGCACGTAGCAAACCTACGTTCCAACGTTTAGTTGCTGCTGGTGTACCAAATAACCCTCCTCGCTGGCCTGAAGCGACTGCAATTGTTAAGCAGATCCTGCAAGCCTATAAAGATGGTGCAAAAGATTGGGAACGCATTAACGACTGGATTGAACGTATTGGTTGGCCGCGTTTCTTCGAAGTTACCGGATTACCATTCACCAAGTATCATATTGATAACTGGCGTGGTTCTCGTAATAGCTTAAATGCTTCTACGCATATCCGTTTCTAATAAGGACTAAAGTATGAAGTTTGGTATACAGATAAATGAAGGTCCTTATACCCATGAAGCCTCAACAACGGCCTTGAATTTTGTCAAGGCCGCCCTTGAGGCGGGTCATGAGATCTTTCGCGTTTTCTTTTATCACGATGGTGTAAATAACGGTACTCGTTATACAACTCCACCACAGGATGATCGCAATATTGTTGCAGCCTGGTCAGAACTGGCAGCAGAACACAAACTCGATTTAGTTGTTTGTGTAGCAGCAGCACAACGTCGTGGCATTGTGGATGAAGGTGAACAGGAACGTAACGGAAAAGACGGTAATAACATTGCTGATGGTTTCCGTATCTCAGGTCTGGGCCAGCTTATTGAAGCCGGTATCCAGAGTGAACGTCTTGTTGTGTTTGGCGATTAAGGAGCTATTACATGTCTGAAACTAAAAAGTTCCTGTTTGTAAATCGTAAAGCACCTTACGGTACGATCTACGCATGGGAATCCCTCGAAGTCGTATTGATTAGTGCTGCATTTGAACAGGATGCAAGAATGGCGTTTATCGATGATGGTGTTTATCAAATTGCTAAAGGTCAGGATACGTCTGAACTTGGCATTAAGAATTTTTCACCAACATATAATGCCCTGGGTGATTACGACATCAACAAAATCTACGTTGAGAAAGAATCACTGGAAGCACGCGGTCTGACAGTTGACGATTTACTTCCTCTTACTTATGAAGATGAAGATGATGACTGGGCGGAGAAAGATTCAATTAAGGTTGTTAGTTCTGCAGAGCTTGCTGAATTGATGGACCAGTCTGATGTTATTTTAAGCTTCTAGCTGAGGGATTTACTATGGCAATTTTACATACAGTAAATAAATCACCTTTTGAGCGTGACGCACTAAAAGCATGTGTACGCATGGCTTCCAAAGGTAGCTCAGTTCTCATGATCGAAGATGGTGTTTACGGTGCCACTAAAGGCACAACTGCTTCTAACATGGTTACAGATGCAATGAAGGACGTAAATTTTTATGTTCTTAGCGCTGATTTAAAGGCACGTGGTGTTGACGAAAGTCGTCTTATTGAAGGAATCAAGGTTGTTAACTATAGCGACTTTGTGAACCTGACTGTTGAAAACGACAAAGTTCAATCATGGCTTTAATTTTTGAAAGTATATTTGAACGAGGAGAAATTAAATGAGTATTGAAGTAAATGGCAAGACTCTCGAAACTGATGAAGAAGGTTACCTAGCTGATCTGAATCAATGGGAACCTGGTTGTGCAGACGTTATGGCTGCAATTGATGATACAGTTCTGAATGAAAATCACTGGGAAGTTATCAACTTCCTGCGTGAATACTACGAAGAGTATCAGATTGCTCCAGCAGTACGTGTTCTGACCAAAGCTATTGGTAAGAAACTGGGTAAAGATAAAGGTAACAGCAAGTACCTGTACGAACTGTTCCCATATGGCCCAGGTAAACAGGCTTGTAAATATGCCGGTCTGCCTAAGCCTACTGGTTGCGTATAATCGCACTCGGTATACGGATGGGAGTAAATACTCCCATCCATCTTTATAGAACTTTTTTTAACTATCTCACGTAGAGGAGTGCAGTGGCATGTCGGCTTTGTCCGTTACCTATGCAATCTTATTTTATGTTGCTACTACCGTTTTGATCGTGGGCCTTGTTTATAAAATTCGCCTTTACGCAAAAACACCTGCACCTTTAAAAATTCCAACAACTCCTGCGCCTGTTACACAGACAGGAGTTGTATTTAGAATGGCACGCGAAGTTGTGCTGTTTTCCAGCTTATTCAAGTCTAATAAATGGATCTGGATTTTTGGCTGGATGTTCCATTTTGCACTTCTGTTAGTACTTTTACGTCATTTTCGTTATTTTGTTGATACCAGTAGCCCTATCTGGTTCTGGGTTCCGTTAATCCAGCCTTTTGGTATGTATGCTGCATTTGCAATGCTGGCTGGTTTGGGTGGTCTCTGGGCTCGTCGCATACTCGTTGATCGCGTTCGCTATATTTCTGGACCATCCGATCATTTGATGCTCGCCCTTCTCGTTGCTATCGGTGCATCTGGTGCAATGATGAAATTTGTCGAGCATACTGACATTGTTGCAGTTAAAGGTTTTTTCCAGGGCTTACTTACTTTTTCTATCCAGCCTCTTCCAGGTGACCCAGTACTATTAATTCATCTGGCGTTGGTTGCAGTGCTGATGCTAATTTTCCCTATCAGTAAACTGCTTCACGCTCCGGGTATCTTTTTTAGCCCGACTCGTAACCAGGTTGATAATCCCCGTGAAAAACGTCATCAGGCTCAATGGACAGTAGAGCTTGAAGCCGACGGCGGCAATAAGTAATTTTAATTAACTCTTCGTAGTATACGTTTGAGGATACTGTAGTGGCAGATTTCGAAGTACCAGAATTAAAAGAATACATCGAGGTTCCCAAATATAAAGATGGGACTATGGCGCATAGCTCACCCTATATCGCCAAGGAAAAGTTTCAGGAACCATTAGGCTACCCAGGTGAACTTATTGAAAACTGGGAAGAGAAAGCTATCGAAAAAATGGGTGAACTGAAGGGTAAATATCGCTCTTTCCAGGTTTTTCTCGATGCCTGTGTAAAATGTGGTGCCTGTACTGATAAATGTCACTACTATCTTGGCACATTAGATCCCAAGAATATGCCGGTTGCTCGACAGGATTTATTGCGTAAGGTATACCGCCGTTACTTCACCTTTGCAGGCAAATGGTTCCCTAAACTGGTTGGTGCAGTTGATTTAGATAAAGATGTACTGGATGAATGGTACAGCTATTTCCACCAGTGTTCACAGTGCCGTCGTTGTTCTGTTTATTGCCCTTACGGTATTGATACAGCCGAAATTTCAATGGCTGCACGCGAAATTATGGCCAGTGTTGGTGTAGGCCAGAAGTACTGTAATGAAATTATTGGCAAGGCCAATACCATCGGTAATAACCTGGGCTTACCTGAACCTGCTCTGGCCGATACGCTGGAAGGTCTGGAAGAGGAAGTTGAGGAAGACACCGGTGTCGCGGTTAAATTCCCTCTAGATCAGAAAGGTGCAGATATCCTTCTCGTTACTCCTTCTGCTGATTTCTTTGCTGAGCCACATGTTGACGGTTTGATTGGTTATGCCAAAGTCTTCCATGAAGCCGGTGCTAGTTGGACAATCAGTTCCTATGCCAGTGAAGCCGCCAACTTTGGTATGTTCATTGGTAGTTACGAAAACATGCGCCGCCTGTCATTACGTGTTCGTAAGGCAGCACAGGATCTAGGTGTAAAAAGAATCGTATTCGGTGAATGTGGACATGCATGGCGTGTTGCGTATTCATTCCTGAACACCCTCGCAGGACCATTCGATTTCCTTGATCCAAATTATCCAGTACCACAGCACATCTGTGAGTACACTTATGATCTTATTCAGAAAGACAAACTTAAGTTTAATAAAACTGAAAATGATCATATGACCCTGACGTTCCATGATTCATGTAACGTAGCTCGTGCTACTCGCATGGGTGATAAACCAGGTGGTCAGTTTGATATTCCTCGCGCTGTTATTAAAGCCGCGTGTAACAACTATGTTGATATGCCGGCTGATACCATTGGTGAAGCAACCTTCTGCTGCGGTGGTGGTGGTGGTCTACTAACCGATGACTTAATGGAACTGCGTGTTAAAGGTGCGATGCCTCGTATGCAAGCACTTAAAACTGTTACTGATGATTATGGCGTAACGAACATTGCAGCTATATGCGCTATCTGTAAAAGTCAGTTTACAAAAGTGTTGCCCTACTACGGCTTCACAATGGATCAAATTGTCAGTGTCCATCAACTCGTTAGTGATGCCATCGTGTTAAGCGATGCAACAAGTGACGATGCTGATGACAGTGGCGAAGAGCAAGAATAATTTAACCAGCAAATTTTTGATTACGGTAATTACCGCATCGATTGCACAGGAGAACAGGCATGGCAACATCCCGTGATGATATGCAGAACGAAAACTTAACATTCCGTCGTTTTGATGATGGAGAGAGTCCTAGTGATTGGGGTTCATTTTCAGACCAGATCTTCAAAGAAGATACGTCTCATAAATGCCCAACATATGTTCATCGTACACCACCTTGTCAGGGTAGCTGCCCATCAGGCGAAGACATCCGTGGTTGGTTAAATATCGTTCGTGGACTTGAAACTCCACCTGAGGGCGTGAGCATGCAGGAATATGCTTTCCGTCGTTCAACTGACGCTAACCCTTTCCCTTCAGTTATGGGGCGTGTATGTCCTGCTCCCTGTGAAGATGGGTGTAACCGTAACGAAGTTGAAGATCATGTTGGTATCAACTCAATCGAACAGTTTATTGGTGACTCTGCACTTGAAGAAAAATTCAAGTTTGCTGTTGGCGAAAACGCTTCTGGTAAGAAAGTAGCTATTATTGGTGGTGGTCCGGCTGGTCTGGCCGCTGCTTACCAATTACGTCGCCGAGGTCATGGTGCAACTGTATTTGATAATCATGAAACCCTCGGTGGCATGATGAAATATGGTATTCCTGGCTATCGTACTCCACGTGATGTTCTTGACGGTGAAATCAACCGTATTATTGAAATGGGTGTTGAAGTTAAATTAGGCACCTGGGTTGGTAAAGATGTCACTGTTGAACAACTTGAAAAAGATTATGACGCAATCCTGTGGGCTATTGGTGCACAGGCTGGTCGTCAACTACCAATTCCTGGTGCAGATGAAGCACCAAATGTACTAACTGGTGTCGACTTCCTTGAAGCTTTCAATGATGGCCGTTTACAACTGGTTTCAGACAAAGTTGTCGTCATCGGTGGTGGTGATACTTCTATTGACGTTGCCTCCGTAGCTCGTCGTCTGGGTCATATCACAGAAATAGCCGAAAAAGATCGCCCAGAAAATGTTGTTCTGGGTAATACCGCTCACGACGTTGCTTCTTCAGCAGTTCGTCAGGGCGCAAACGTAATGTTGTTAAGTCGTTCTCCGATTGAACAAATGCCAGCGGCTCAGCACGAAATTGATGATGCAACTCGTGAAGGTGTTGAGATTGTTGGTTGTGTAAGCCCAGTCGAAGTTATTCTTGGCGAAGACGGTCGTGCAACTGCACTGCGTGTTGCTAAATTAGAAGATGATGGCAAAACACCTGTCGAAGGTTCTGAATATGATATTCCCTGTGACTTACTAGTATCTGCTATTGGTCAGAGTGGTAAACTGGATGGCTTCGAAGACATCGGTAATGACCGTGGTTTAATCGATGCCGATGCACACTACCAGGTTCCAGGTAAAGAAGGTCACTTCGTTTGTGGTGATATCGTTCGCCCTCACCTGTTAACCACTGCTATTGGTCAGGCTTCTATTGCCGTTGAAAGTATCGACCATTTCTTCAAAGGTGAAGGTCTTGGTAAACGCCCTAAAGTGGATAAACACCACTTTGATCTGTTACAGAAATTGAATGAAGCCGGTTTAGAACCAGACGAATATAGCCATGAAAGTGAATGGGGTACTTCTGAAGATAAATGGGCGGTTCATAACTACGAAGATCGTTCTGCTCACGAAATTATCCCAGCTGATGAACTGTTCCTGGGTCACTTCGAATTTACACCACGTCATATTCGTTCTGAAGATGTACCTGACTCCAGTGAAGTTCTTGGTCACTTCCAGGAACGTATGAAAGGTTTGTCACAAGAAGATGCCGTTGCTGAAGCAGACCGCTGCATGAGCTGTGGCATGTGTTTCGAATGTGATAACTGTGTAATCTATTGTCCACAAGATGCGGTTTACCGTGTTAAGAAAGATGAATCAACCATGGGTCGTTATGTTGCAACAGATTATTCTCGTTGTATTGGTTGTCATATCTGTGCTGATGTTTGCCCAACAGGCTACATCGACATGGCAATGGGTGAATAATAAAACTGAGGGCGGCTACAGTGTCAGTTATAGAACAGATACAAAAGCTTAAGCTGTTATTGGCAGGGTTATTAATTACCCTGCCCCTTAGCTTGCAAGCTGGTGATGTGAATCTGCCACAGGTTCCTAAAGCCAAAGCCAATGCGACAGAGGAACATGGTTGTGTCACTTCTGTAAAAGACATGCGTAAAAATCACATGGAGTACCTGCTACACCAACGTGATGATACGATTCGTCGTGGAGTTCGCACTAAACAATACAGTCTTGCTGAATGTGTTGAATGTCATGTAACTGAAGATACAAGTGGTGAAGTTGCAAACTTTGGTGAGGACAAACATTTCTGTAGCAGTTGTCATAACTATGTGGCTGTTAGCATTGATTGCTTCCAGTGCCATAATGACAAGCCTCAAGGTGACGGTACTATGTCATCCAGGGACATGCCTGCAAGCCACCATAACATGGCTTTTAACAAACATTCAGAAACAGGCGCTACCCTGGATAACCAGAACTCAGAGAGTGGCAAATAATGTCGAATACAAATACTACCGATATTTCTCGCCGTAAGTTTCTAGGTTCAGCTGCAGCAGCAACAGGTCTGACTATCATTCCTGGTGTCATGCTTTATGAAGTTGCTCAAGCCAAACCAGACGATATGGCAGTAACCAGCGAAGTCCGCTGGGGTATGTTAATTGATACCCGTAAATGTTCTGAAGGTTGTGATGATTGTGTTACAGCCTGTAACACAGAAAATGGTTTAACGGGACATGATCGCCCAGAAACTGACGTTCAGTGGATTCGTAAACTTAAACTGACTGACAAACAGACGGGGCACGTTACTTCGTTACCTCTGATGTGTCAGCACTGTGAAAATCCACCCTGTGTTGATGTTTGCCCAACAGGCGCATCCATGAAACGTGAAGATGGAATTGTACTGGTTGATCGCCATATCTGTATCGGTTGTCGTTATTGCATGATGGCCTGCCCTTATAAGGCACGCTCATTTGCACATGAAGTAGTTACCGATCAGAAAGTTCATGCACCACGTGGCAAAGGTACAGTTGAATCCTGCACCATGTGCGTACATCGAGTAGACCGTGATGGTATACCTGCATGTGTTGAAGCTTGTACCAAAGAAGATCACAATGCCATGCTGTTTGGTGACTTAAATGATTCCAATAGCGAAATATCTAAACGTTTAGCCGAATTTGGTGGTAAACAAATCCGAGCTGATCTTGGTCTCAATACCGGTGTTCGGTATCAGGGCATTTAATAACGATTAAAATTCAGGTTCACGGCAAATGAAAAAAGCAACGTTTATGGAAATTGAAGGCCGTAGTGCGGGTTATCTAGCCCTGCTCGGTTTCCTGGGTATTTTCATACTGGCCGCACTGGGTGCGACATACTATATGGAACACAACGGTCACTATGTGACTGGCATGAGCAACCAGATCGTTTGGGGAATGCCGCATGTCTTTGCCGTGTTCCTTATTGTTGCTGCTTCCGGGGCATTAAATATCGCCTCGATTTCATCAGTCTTTCATAAAACCGCATACAAGCCGCTGGCACCGTTGTCGGGGCTACTGGCATTAGCTTTACTCATCGGTGGTTTGATGATTCTGGTTCTTGATCTGGGACGTCCAGATAGACTGATTGTTGCTATGACTCAATACAACTTTAAATCTATCTTTGCCTGGAACATGATTCTATATAATGGTTTCTTTGTTATCGTTGGTATTTATATCTGGACCATGATGCAAAGAAGCATGAATCAATATAGTAAGTATGCTGGTTTTGCAGCCTTTATCTGGCGCCTGGCATTGACCACTGGTACCGGTTCTATCTTTGGTTTCCTGGTTGCACGTCAGGCCTATGATGCCGCTATCATGGCTCCCATGTTTGTTGTTATGTCGTTCGCTTTCGGCATGGCTTTCTTCATCCTGGTCCTGTTAGCGTCATATAACTGGACAGAACGACCTCTTGGTGACGCTATCTTTAACCGTCTGAAAAACCTGTTAGGAATTTTTGTAGCCGGCACTCTTTATTTTGTAATTGCCTATCATCTCACCAATTTGTATGCGGCTGAGCATGCTGGTGTTGAATCATTCATATTAATGGATGGCGGTATTTACACTCAAATGTTCTGGATTGGTCAAATCCTGATTGGTAGCCTGATTCCTTTAGCACTGGTCTTCCATCCAGGCTGGAGCAAATCCAGAAGTCTGGTAGGACTGGCATCAGCCATGGTTATTATTGGTGGACTGGCAACAATGTATGTCGTCATCATTGGTGGTCAGGCCTATCCATTAGTAATGTTCCCTGGACAGGAAGTATCAAGTAGCTTCTTTGATGGTGTCGTTAATAGTTACACTCCAAGCTTGCCTGAAGTTGTGCTAGGTCTTGGCGGTCTCGCAACAGCGCTGATTGTTGTTGCATTAGCTATTAAAATACTTCACTTCCTGCCAGTTAGCCTGGCAGATGAAGTGGTTGATCCACACGCTAACGCTAAGTAAGCAATATCAACCCTGCGGTTACATCTAAATGTAACCGTAAGCAGAAATACTATGAACAAAGGGGACCAGTAGTTACTGAGTCCCCTTTTTTGTGGAGAAGCCTTTTTAAATCATGAGTCGATTACTTATTTCAGCTGCACATAAATCCTCAGGCAAAACGACCCTGAGTATAGGTCTATGTGCCGCATTAAGTCAGTTAGGCAAAATCGTACAACCGTTTAAGAAAGGACCGGACTATATCGATCCAATGTGGCTTAGTCAGGCCAGTCATCGAGCTTGTCACAACCTCGACTTTTACACCATGTCGCATGATGAAATACTGGAAACCATGCACCACTATTCCACTGGTTCTGATATTTCAATTATCGAGGGTAACAAAGGCTTATATGATGGTCTTGATATCGAGGGAAGTAATAGCAATGCCGCACTGGCTCGACTGACCCATACTCCGGTTATCCTGGTTATCAATGTTCAGGGTATGACACGTGGTATTGCTCCGTTGATACTTGGCTATCAGCAGTTTGAGCCCGAAATTAATATTGCCGGAGTCATACTTAATCAGATACGTGGCAAACGTCACGAACTTAAACTACGTGCCGTGATTGAACATTACACTCATATTCCGGTTGTAGGTGCCGTTTATCATAATCCGGAATTAGAAATTACCGAGCGACATCTCGGTTTAATCCCCAGTAATGAAAATCAGGAAGCTGCTAAAAAGATTGCCCGGATTGCGGATCTAATCAAGCAACAGGTAGAACTGGATAAGCTTCTCGATATTGCTGCT
>JAPHRJ010000066.1 GCA_026196045.1 Gammaproteobacteria bacterium | reverse complement strand
TTGTTTTTGTTTTATCCGTTGCTTCAACATCAACTGTTGACTGATTTGTTGTTGCTACTTTTTTAGTTGCTGTTTTTTTTCTTGTTGATTTTTTTCGTGCTGTCTTCTTTTTAACTGTTTTCTTTGCAGGCTCTGGTTTACTCTCTTCTAACTCCTTTTCTGGCTCAGAAGGAGCAACAGTTCCCTGTGGATCTGATTTATCTGTAATATTACTGTCATTCTTATCTGCAGGTTGTGTTTCAGGAGTTGACGAACCACCGGTATTACCACCATTCGAAGTTGGTGCGGGTCCTCCAGATGAAGGTCCACCACTGGTGGGTGGCCCAGGTTCAGTGGGAGGTGTTGGTGTGTCATCACTACCGGAACCTTTAAATAGTTTATTGATTGTCATTTTGGCCATAATGATAAACATACGGAATATGTAATAAAGCCATGTAACCGCATTAAAGACCTGACTCCAGACTCTCATCCATAATGGTAGTGGTGGCAATCCATTATTGATTTCCTGGCTTTTATTCTGTTCGCCGTTAAGTTCTGCGATCATCGCATCATCAAACCCAGCCATGATGTAAAAGTGTTTACGCTGACTAATGCAACCAAGAGGGATAACAACCAGTGTCAAGACTGTTGCCACACCCGCACCAAACAACAGGCTGACCGCCATTCCTCTAAAAATAAGGTCATCAAGGATCATGAAGGCACCAGCCATCAAAGTCAGTGCAGTAATTAGAATTGGGCGCATACGAACCTTACCGGCAGCAACCACCGCATCAGCGATCGGTGTACCATTAATTACTTCAGTGCGAACAAATTCAACTAGCAAAATAGAATTACGCACAATAATGCCCGCCAGTGCGATAAAGCCAATCATCGAGGTTGCGGTAAACTCTGAATTGGTAAACCAGTGTCCAGGAACAATACCTATCAGGGTCAGTGGTATCGGTGCCATGATCAGACCACCGAGCATAAAGTTTTTGAACTCCCAAACGATCAGGCCATAAATAAGCAACATCGCCGCCATGAATGCTCCACCCATATCACGGAAGGTTTCATATGTAACTGTCCATTCACCTGTCCATTCAAAGCCACTTTGATGACTATCATCAGGAGGTGCAATTAACCCCCATGGCATCCCAGTCATCGTGACACCGTCAGGTGTAGTATAATTTTCTAACAGATCTTCAACATTGAACATGCCATAAATGGGTGCGCCAAGACGGCCTTCCATTTCGCCAGTGACATATTCCACTCCGCGCAGATCCTTGTGATACAGAATAGGTTCTTTTTCTGCTTTAACAAATCGACCTAACTCAGTGAGTGGAATGTTCTCCCCATCCACACTCATGATAGGCAGATTACCCAGCCGGTTGATTTGAGAACGACTACCGAGTGGAGCCTGAATAACAATATAGGTAGGCTCAAGTACAACACCTTTTTTAACATCACCCAGTTTGTATCCGCCCATCACCATTGCTAAATTTGTATTAATCTCATCAACTGAAACACCTCGACGTACTGCTTTTTCAGTATCCACTTTAAAACGCCAGTATTCATGTGATGTCGCCATATAGTTATCAACATCAACAACCCCTTCCGCTTCTTCGAAGATACGGGTCATATCACTGGCAACCTGTCGACGAGTTGCCGCATCAGGCCCATAAATTTCAGTCACTACTGTCTGTAAAACAGGTGGACCTGGTGGCATTTCAATAAGCTGGATACGCGCACCCATTTTATCGGCGAGCGGTTTTAATAATGCGCGTGCTGCAACAACAACCTCATGGCTGGCACGTTCACGTTGATCCTTATCTACTAACATCACCTGGATGTCAGCTTCCCACGGTTGTTGACGCAAATAATAATGTCGAACCATTCCGTTGAAGTTGAATGGCGAAGCTGTTCCTACATAGGTTTGAATTGCAGTCACTTCGGGTAGTTCACGAAGTTTACTGGCTAACTGTGTTGCAACATTAGCGGTGACCGGCATAGCCGTACCATCTGGCATATTAATGACAACATTAAATTCTGATTTGTTATCAAATGGTAGCATTTTTACCGTTACTGCCTGGGTATAAAATAAGGAACAGGCCAGAAAGGTAGCGGCAACCAGAAGAAATAAAAAGCTCAATCCTATCGCTCGGTTCGAGCACAAAGGCTTCATACATGGGTAATAATATTTACCAATCCATTCAGTTACTTTTTTCTCACGTTTTTCTGCTTTCTTTAGCGCAGATAACTGTGGCCGTACACGCATAGCAAACCAGGGAACAAAGGTAAACGCCGCGATTAATGATAGAAACATAGCCGCTGACCCCAGTACCGGAATGGGTCGCATATAAGGTCCCATTAAGCCACTGATAAAACCCATCGCTAGCAGTGCAGATATAATAGTAAGTGTTGCAAGAATGGTAGGATTGCCCACCTCACGTACTGCATCGATCGCAATTTCTGCGGAAGTATTGCCCACCTTGAGCCATCGCCGAAATATATTTTCAACGACTACAGTGGCATCATCAACCAGGATACCAATAGTGAATACCAGCGCAAACAAACTTACACGGTCAATGGTGTAATCAAGAAACCAGGCCGACCAGACGGTCATTAAAATAACAATCGGAATAATAATAATAACAACCGAAGCCGCACGTATACCCAAACCAATAAGACAAAGGATACTAACGGCTATTGTCGCTTCGAATAATGCGAGTAGAAGTTCATTAACTTTATCATTTGCAGTTTTTCCGTAGTTACGGGTAAGCGTAACCTGAACATTATCAGGAATAAGGTGTCCCTTTAACGTTTCGAGTTTTTCAATGATATTATTGGCAACTGTCACCCCATTGGAGCCAATCTTTTTTGCTACAGCGATAGTAACTGCAGGAGCATCAACCACCTCAGGTGCTGCGGCATCATGTGCAGGCCCTGTTGAAAATGTTACTACCTTGCTGGTTTCTTCCGGTGCCTGAAACACCCAGGCAACATCACGCACATAGACAGGTGAACCTTTTTGAATAGCCACCACCAGGTTTGAAATATCCTGCGCTGTACGTAGAAAGGAACCGGTATAAACATTAAAAGTATAATTACTACCTTCTACATTACCGGCTGATTGCTCTGAGTTTGCTGTGCGTATAGTATCGGCTACCTGTTGCACGCTAATTCCATAGCCACTCAAGCGTTCAGGTGAAACCTCAATCCGGATTTGTTCTGCACGTCCACCTACAACAAATGCGTTGCCAGTATCAGGCACTTCTTTAAGACGGTGTAAAACATCGAGAGACAGCGTGCGCAACATAGCATCATCCAGTCCCTTATCTTCAGACCAGAGTGTTACGGTGACAACGGGAACATCATCTGTGCCAACAGGTTTAACCAGGGGCATGGAAACACCTGGAGGAATTTTATCTCTATTTGACTGTAATTTATCATGCACTTTAACAATTGATGCACCAAAATCTTCACCAACTTTAAATCGTGCGGTAACCATACCCTGACCACGTGCACTGGCAGAATAAACATGCCGTAAGCCTGGAATTTCACTGATCATACGTTCTAATGGATTAATCGCTAAACTTGCAACCTGCTCAGGTGAAGCACCTGGATATTGAATAAATATATCCACCATCGGAACTGAAATTTGTGGATCTTCCTGACGTGGTGTAAACATCAGACCTAAAATACCCAGGCCGAGAAAGGCCAGCATTAACAAAGGCGTTACCGGTGAATTAATAAATTGCCTGGTAATACGGCCAGCAATCCCAAGCTCCTCTGTATTAAGCTGGAATTCTTCTTCCCCGGTTTTTTCTTCTTGTTTATTTTCGTTTGTCATGGCACGTAATAATTCGGTCTCGTTACTTCAATAATTCTATTAATGTAAATTAAGCTTTATATTACATTGACTAGGGTTGTGATTTTTTTGATGGCGACCAGCCTGATTTAATTCCAGCAGGAGGATAAGCAAAGACTTGCTCTCCTGGTTGAATACCTGAAAGTACAGCAACATTGTTGCCATCAACCTGATCACCTAAACGAATCAACCTGAGTTCAGCTTTACCATTTTGATTAAGAACAAATACGGCCGGTAAGCTACCCCGCCAAACAACTGAGGAACCAGGAATCACAGGTAAATCTTTAATTGGTGTATTTGTATCTGGAATCATAACTTCAGCATACATGCCAGGCCCACCTGCGACACCAGATGGCAGATCAAACTTTACTGTAACGGTATGACGTTGACTGTCAGCAGTTGGATAGATCTGTGCAACCCGAACTTCTATATAGACATTGCCAACATCCATTTTTGCAGGAACAACCATCCCTTTATTAAGTGCTGAAACCAGTCGTGCAGGTACATCTACTTTCAACTGTAAATAGCGTGTATCGGCAAACTTTAATAAGGCCTGGCCTGGCTGAACTGTATCCCCTTCTTCGGCCAGTTTTTTTACAATCACGCCATCAAATGGCGTAGTAGAAAGTGCATCACGCAAATGTGCATCAATTTCTTCAATTCGAGAACGTGCACCATATAGCTGACTTTGAGCCTGACTAACATGTGTGCCTTGCGAATGCAGATCAACATCACGAATGACCCAGGGATTAGTTTGATAACCTGATCGGCGATTGTTTTGTCCACCACCCATAAAGCGTTCAAACATAGATGGGAAAAAACCCATGCTAGGTGCTGTCTGAAATTGGTCGTATTTTTCTAATGCCTGAGGCGCCCAGAATTCACGAGTATATTGTGCGCGTGCATTGCGTAATGATGAGGCGGTACCATAGAGTTGAGCTATCGCCTGACGACGTTTAGCCAACATATCATCATCATCAACAGCAACCAGTAGCTCCCCTTCCTTAAACCAGTCACCTTCTGTTCCTGCTATATATTCAATTCGACCTGGAATTTGTGCTGTGAGAGTAACTTCTCGTAATGAAATAACGGTTCCACCTAAAACAACATGTGCACCTGTTCTTGCCATATTTACAGGTACAACCGACGCATTTCTATTTGTTCCTGTTACTGACGCTGGATAATAGATTGGTGAACCATTTGTACCTTGCTGTGATGTATTTGGATAGTAATCAGCCTGCACCACCTGATTACATGACATTAATACAACGATAAAAACCGACATATTTTTTATCGATCTTTTTCGTTCAACATTAGTTCTATTGAACCAGTTTAAATTCTTCAAAGAAAAATACATTACAAATTTGTCTCCCGATGTAAAATCCTAGTAGTCAATTACATAGAAATTTGTGTAACAAACACCAACCTCAACACATAGAGCTACATATAAAATAAGATACTCAGATCTTTTTCATTATAAAAATAACTAATACTATGCGTTCACTATATACCGGGCATTTATCCTGGCCCAATAGCTACCAACGTGACATATCATTTTTTTGTGAAGAGTAGGCCCTCCCCAGGCCTATCATACTGACAGGTTTGTTCTTTCTTCCTTCCCAATTTCCCGAATATACTTTCAGTTTAGTTTTCGAGGGCTGTTCATGGCAGATCACACAGGAATAAACATTTGAGTCAGCTTGTATTCGCATTCCAGCAAAGCCAACTATATTTTTCCTGACTGCTTGTTGTTGTATTGACGTCCACTTACCATCTAACACCTCCATGAACACCCCTTTATATTTGTTTATTATTATTTTAATTGTTACTAATTTAATTCATTATAAATAACTAATAGCAGTAGAATTAAAATCATGCAAGTATGTTTTTTTGCACCTATCCACTACATACACACTCATACCACCCACAATAAATGATTCAATTGATCAAAGACAGTTTTGCGACAACAATCATCTCAGTTTTTATTATTACCTGACTTTTCAGATGAATATATAGTCTTATACAATCCAGGTAAATAACTTGAGATGATTATTGTCTCTAGATGAAATGGATTTAGTTAGACTTTACCCATAATTGAAAAACTTTTTATGAAAGGACCGGCCATACGAGGATCTTTAACCATCGCGCCATAATCACCAACCTGGAATTTTAGTTTACGTGATGTGTATGCCATACCAAGTCCCATCATGCCGGGAGGTTTGTTTGCCCACTTTTTCCAGTTGTCGGGTGATGCTCGCAAATCCCAACTTAAAGTCTGGCCATTATAATTTCCAGACGCCACGACTTTGCCATTTTCAACTTCAATTACACCGGTAGGATCTGATTCACCATCAATGCCATAGCCAATTATTGAATTAAAACCAATTTGTTCCAGTGCCCCTGCCAGTTCTGGTTCGTTATTCCATGCTACCTGGAATTTGGACATCCACTCTTCATCAAACATTTCCATCAGCATTCTCCCGTTTTGTTTATTATTAATTATTAATAAGTTGCAATAGCTATGCCACATCCTATGCTACTGTTTTTAATGATTTATTTATTATCGACTAATGCTATGCAACATCTGTGATATCGGGTTTTTCTGCTAAGTTGCTGATCATCCTCTCTTTATTGCTTCGAACTGCAGTGCAACATGTTGCACAACGTTGCAAGTTAGGCGTGACTGATGGAGAATGTGTTTAATTAGAGTAGAAGGAGAGAAATAAGTGTTTGCTCAAGTTGATTACATCCCCCTCCTGAATAAAATAATTTCAAATATTGATGAAGGTGTTCTGGTCTCCGACACCCATGGCACAGTCCTTTTTCATAATCCGGCCCTTATCCGCTTAGTGGGCCTTGAAGAAGGAACATCGATCAGTAAAATCAAAGATATCAATACCATCAACCTGTCACGCTCAATTCTACGTGCCGCTATCGATGCTGGCGAAGTTGATGCCGCAGGCAAACCCAGTGGTGACTTCATTAATTTTGAACTACAACTGGAACATAGCGATGGCAATCGCTCGCTTGAAATAATCAGTGGAATCATATCGGATGAGCAATCTGATAATAAAAAGAGACTGACCCTGATACGTGACCGCACCGACAGTCGCCACATGGAAGCTGTATTCAAACCTGCCGGAACAACATTAACCACACAGGATCCTCGCCTGCTTGAAATAATTCAACGTCTGCGACAGATTGCACCAACCAATGCCTTTGTTTTGTTACAGGGTGAATCCGGTACCGGAAAGACCCAGCTGGTACGAATGATTCATACCTTAAGTAAGCGAGCTCAGGAACCCTTTATTGAAGTAAACTGTGCAGCCATTCCAGAAACACTGATTGAATCTGAACTTTTTGGCCATGTAAAAGGGGCTTTTACTGGTGCAAGCAATAGCCGTCAGGGTCGTTTTCAAAGTGCGGATAAAGGCACTTTATTTCTGGATGAAGTTAGTGAAATACCTATGCACTTACAGGCTAAACTACTACGAGCTATACAGGATCAGAAATTTGAAATGGTAGGGTCAGATAAAACGGTGCATGTTGATGTACGTATTGTTGCCGCATCCAATCAAAACCTGCGTGACATGGTAGATAGTGGTAAATTTAGAGCCGACCTGTTTTACCGTCTAGCCGTTATTCCTATCACTATTCCTTCATTACGAGAACGGCCTGGTGATATTCCATTATTAAGTCGTCATTTCTGCAAGCAACTAGTTGCACGTGGTTATCCGGACAACACGAAGTGTAACACTGAATCTCTTAGTATGATGATGAATTACTCGTGGCCAGGTAATGTGCGAGAACTCGAGAATGCAATTGAGCATGGATTAATATGCGCCATTGATGGACATATCATGCCAGAAAGTCTGCCCCAGGATATACAGGATTATAATAGGCATCAATACACATTGCAGTCAGAAGAGATACAAATTGATAACGACCAACAGGCTATAGAAATACAATCTGCATTAAAGCTATCTAATGGTAATAAGGCTGCTGCGGCACAGCTATTAGGTATAAATCGTTCTACGCTCTGGCGTTGGATGCAAAAATACGCTATTGAAGTTTAACACTATCAGGCAAAGCACTAAATCAGAAAGACTTAAATTTGTTCCTCCTAAAAAATATGGGAACAATAAGTCGATAAGGGAATTATCTAATAATTCCTCGTGTTGAACTATCTAGAAAATCAATCAACAACTGAATTTCTTTACATGATTCAGCAAGACCAGTGAGCTTTGGTTTTGCTTCTTCGATAGTGAGGTTAGAGCGATATATTACTTTGTAGGCCTCACGAATATCACGAATCATTTCTTTTGAAAATCCTATCCGCTTTAACCCTTCAGTATTAATTCCATGAGGATGTGCTGGGTTGCCATTAACGATCACATAAGGTGGAACATCCTTACCTACAGCCGTACCCATACCACAGAATGCATGTTTACCAATAGAACAAAATTGATGAACTAATGTAAACCCACCCAGAATCGCATAATCATCAACCGTGACATGACCTGCCAGTGAAGCACCATTTGAGAAAATGATATTGTCACCAAGAATACAATCATGTGCAATATGAATGTAGGCCATTAACCAGTTATCATTACCAATTCGAGTTTCGCCACCTCCGTCTTCGGTACCACGATTAATGGTTACAAATTCGCGAATAGTATTACGATCACCAATAGTCAGACGGGAATTTTCACCATGGAATTTTTTATCCTGTGGAACTTCTCCAATGGAAGCAAACTGAAATATCTGGTTGTCCTTACCAATAGAGGTTGGTCCATTAATAACAACATGTGGACCGATTGTTGTTCCTTCACCAATCTCGACATCAGGACCAATAACTGAAAAGGGGCCAACACTGACTGAGTCAGCAATTTTTGCTTTTGGATCAATAACCGCGCGTGAATCCACGGCCATTAGACATTACGCTCCGCACACATCAACTCAGCACTACAGACCAGCTTGCCATCAACAGTGGCTTTTCCATTAAACTTCCAGATTCCACGTTTTTCTTTTATAAACTCAACTTCCAGTGTAAGTTGATCTCCAGGTTCTACTGGTTGCTTAAAGCGAGCACCATCAACCCCAACAAAATAATAGAGCGAGTTTTCATCGGGAACACGACCAACGGTTTTGAATGCCAGAATGCCGGTAGCCTGTGCCAGGCTTTCCAGAATTAATACGCCAGGATAGATTGGGCGCTGAGGAAAATGACCGGTAAAAATAGGCTCATTAAACGAAATATTTTTAATTGCTGTTAGATGTTTACCAGGCTCATAATCCACAACTTTATCAATTAGCAAAAATGGATAGCGATGTGGCAGGTGTTTCAAAATTTCATTAATATCCAGTGAATTCAAAGCTGGCATTTTTAATCTTCTCTATTTTATTTTCTACAATTTGATTTTATATAGCTATTTAAATATTAGCTTTTCTGTTATTTCTATTTCTGAGCTGTTTTTTTCAGTCGTTCAATAACATTCTCGGTAATGTCTACTCGCTCACTGGCAAACATCACACTGTCGCCCAGAATAACGTCAAACTTTTGTTCCTTAGCTAAAGAAACGATGGTCTCATAGACTTTTTGCTGCAAGGCATTTAATTCTTCATTTCGTCGTAGATTCAAATCTTCATTAAATTCTTCCTGTGCACGTTTAATGTCTCGTTTCAAGGAGATGAGGATACGTTCTTTCTGTTTTTTAACCGTTTCACTCATCACGGCAGCATCTCTGTTTAACTCATCTTCAAGTTTTTTCAGTTCCTTCTTCATTGCCAGAATTTTTTTATCTCGTGGAGCAAACTCATTTTCAAGTTTTAGTCGAGCCTGCTCAGCCTGTGGTGCCCCTTTCAATACCTGTGCACTATTTACAAAACCCAGTTTAATATCCTGTGCGTGCACATTAGAAAGTACACCTAGCATCAACAGTAGACTGATTAAGACACGAGCTTTATTTATCATACCTGAACTACTCTCCATATCCTTAAATATTATAATTAGAATGGCGAACCCAGGGTAAACTGGAAGTTCTGGATAGAATCACCTTCAACATCATTCAGTGGAACAGCGTAGCTAAAACGCATAGCTCCAACTGGAGCTAACCATAAAAAGGACAGTCCTGCAGATTGGCGCAACTCATTAGATTTAATACTCTGATTTGCACCAAACACATTACCAATGTCAAAAAATGTACTGATTCGGGTTGATGTCGATTTATCTGTAAACGGATTTGGTAATATTAATTCCATATTACCCACAACCTTTTTATTTCCACCAATCGGCGAATCGGTAGCAGGATCACGAGGCCCAAGCGAACTACTGTCATAACCGCGAACAGATGTTGTACCACCGGCATAGTAATTCTCAAATGGAGGTAATTTATTTGTATCCCCATAGGCTTCACCGTAGCCCAACGTTCCTTTCGCCATCAAGGTCACCATTTTACCCAAAGGGAAATAATGGGTATGGCTGAAATTCACTTTATAAAACTCCAGATCACTACCGGGAACAGCAACATCTAGCCCAGCACGTGTATAACTGCCCTTATTCGGTAATATACGGCGATTTCTGCGATCCCGCGACCAGCCTGGGCTTATCTTGTATTCATCGTAGACACTACCATTTTCATCAACAAAATCAAGTATTTCCTGTGCGGTTACAGTATCGTCAACAAAAAGCCTTGTATTATCATACCCCAGTGAAGCCCAGGCACGGTCATTTTCACTAAGCGGAAAACCATAAGTCACTGATAAGCCATGACTTTCAGATAGATAGTTGGTAATTGTCGTATCAGCGGTATCTATCTCCTGATAATACAGCCGAAATCCACGGCTAATCCCATCATCCGTGTAGTAGGGATTGGTATAATTCAGACTCGCTTTGGTACTAACCTGGCTTCGGTCGAGAGCTAGACCTACCTGATTTCCTGTTCCGACAAAGTTCTCCTGAGTTATGGAGAAGTTTATCAACGCGCCGTCACTATCAGAGTAGCCAATACCGGCCGAAAGGTTTCCAGTCGGACGTTCCGACACGTTCAGGTTTACATCAACCTGATCACTGGTTCCAGGTACAGACGGAGTTTCTACATTCACTTCTTCGAAATAGCCTAACTTGTCGAGACGAGTGCGAGACTGTGAAACCAGTTTGGTCGACATCCAGTCCCCTTCCATTTGTCGCACTTCACGACGGATAACTTTATCCCGTGTTTTTGTATTTCCGGTTATATTTACTCGATGCACATAGACGCGACGTCCAGGATCGACAAAGACAGTCAATGCAACCGTTTTTGTATCTTTATCCACATCAGGAACCAGGTTCACATTAGCGAAGGCATACCCTTCCTGTCCCAGTCTATCTGTAATTCGTTCACTGGTATCTAAACTTTGCTTACGGGAAAAGATATTGCCACTTTTTAGACTGATTAATGGTTGCAGTTCAGTTTCAGGGACAATTAAGTCACCGGCCAGCTTTACATCACGTACGGTATACTGATCCCCTTCGTTCAGATTTACCGTGATATACACTCCCTCTTTATCCGGTGTCAGAGAGACCTGGCTGGATTCAATCTTGAAGTTAATATAACCCCTGTCTAGATAGAATGATTTGATATTCTCTAAATCGCCACCTAATAACTGCTTCGAATACTGGTTTCGTCCACCCCAGAATGACTCTTCAGCCAGCTTCATTTCACGTTTCAGGAGAACACTAGTAAATGCTTTATTACCGGTTATATTGATAGCCACAATTTTTGCGGCATCACCTTCTGCAATATTGATGGTGACATCTACACGATTACGTTCTAATTGCCTGGTTGTACTTTTCAGTTGTACACCATATTTACCCAGTCCAAAATACTGACGTTTTAGCTCCTGTTCGACTTTATCCAGTAAAGAGCGATCCAGTACTCGACCTTTGGATAAACCCAGTTGCTTTAATGAGGTTTCCAGTTGCTCCGTAGTAATATCTGAATTACCTTCAAATTTTATATTCGAAATTGCCGGCCGTTCAGCTACAAAAATAACTAATACATCGCCTTCTCTTTCAACACGAACATCTTTAAAAAATCCACTTTTATAAAGTGAACGTATTGCTTGCGCACCGAGTTTATTATCCAGAGTATCGCCAACTTTAACGGGCAAATAATTAAATACCGTACCAAGGGTGATACGTTGCAGACCTTCCAGACGAATGTCTTTAATTACAAATGATTCATAGGCATAGGCAGGTATATTCATAACAAGGCCTAGTACCACTGATGATAAAAACTTGTTCATTAATTTATTTTTTATCCAGTTAATTTAGCAATCGCACAAGATCGTTATATAAAGCCATACTCATAAGTAAAACAAGGATGGCAATACCAATCTGTTGACCAATTATTTCAGTTTTTTCAGAAACAGGGCTACCTTTAATACCTTCAATCACATAATACATAAGGTGCCCACCATCCAGAACAGGAATGGGTAACAGGTTTAGTATTCCAAGGCTTATACTAACAATCGCGAGAAAATCAAAAAACCGGGAAAAACCAGCGCTGGCTGAATGTCCTGCATAAACAGCTATATTCACAGGTCCACTCAGGTTTTTTATCGATACTTCACCGGTAATAATTTTACCCAGCATCTTTAATGTCAGGGTTGTATTATTCCAGGTTTTCTCAAGACTCTTTTGTATCGCTTCGAGTGCACCATAACGATAAACCACTCTGTTATCATTACTAATAAAAGGTCTGATTCCCAACAGACCAACCTCTTTCCCATCACGAATGTCAGCTCGCGTATGGACTGTAAGGTCGATCTCCTGCTCTGCACGTCGAACACGCAGACTTAGGCTTGTATCAGGACTTGAACTGACTACTTCAACCAGTTGTTCCCAGCTATAAATTGCTTCATTGTTGATCATGATAATATGATCATTTTCGAGTAGTCCTGCCTTTTGTGCAGGGTATTCGTCGATGATGCCACCAACGACAGGCTTCAGACTTGGACGCAAGGGAGTAAAGCCTAAAATTTTAAATATATTACCGGGTTCCAGTTCCTGTTCGGTATTTTGCAAATTTAACTGTGTTTCAAATTGCTGCCCTTCACTCTCAGCCAGGGTCACCTTGACACTGCCATGATCAACCATCACAGGCAGTAATGTTTCAAGCGCAACATCCCATATTGGTGTCAGCTTATTTTCAATCTGAATGATTTCCATACCGCTCTGAAAACCTGCCTGTGCTGCAGGTGTATCTGGCTCAACATCACCAACAACAGGTTTCACGCCAGTTATACCAACAACAAATACTAACCAGTAAGCAAAAATAGCAAACAGGAAATTAAACAGGGGGCCCGCAAAAACAATGGCAAAGCGTTTGGAAAGTGGTTGTTTGTCAAAAGCACGGTGGGCTTCAGCTTCAGGTACGTCACCTTCACGTCCATCCAGCATTTTAACAAAACCACCCAGAGGTAAACTGGCAAGAACAAATTCAGTCTGGTCTTCACCAAAACGTTTAATCCAAAGTGGTTTACCAAAGCCAATGGAGTAACGTAAAATTTTCACACCGGCCTTTTTCGCCACCCAGAAATGACCAAACTCATGTATGGCAATCAAAACACTGATAGCAACCAGAAAGGAAATAATGGTAAACAACACATCAAACATCCAGCAAATTACCTCAACATTCCGCTATTGCATTCATGGCCTGTTCCCGAGCGGAACGATCATCAGCCAGAATAGTATCGAGTGTATCAGCTGTGTGTGATCCTGTTTTTTCCATTACATTATCAACAACCCGAGCAATGTCAGGAAAAGCAATTTTTTCATCCAGAAAGGCCTGAACTGCAACTTCATTCGCAGCGTTTAAAATTGTCGGCATCGTCCCGCCCTGTCTAATCGCCTGTTCAGCTAATCCAAGACAAGGGAAACGTTGATAATCAGGGCGCTGAAAATCCAGTGTTGCGACTTCAAATACATCCAGTGCATTAACTCCTGAAGACATTCGTTCTGGCCATGACATAGCATGAGCAATCGGGGTTCGCATATCAGGCATACCCATTTGAGCTAAAACAGAACCATCGACATAACTCACCATAGAATGGATAACGCTTTGTGGGTGAAGTACTACATTGATATCGTCTGCGGTGGTATTAAACAACCAACAGGCTTCAATGAGCTCCAGTCCTTTATTCATCATGGTGGCTGAATCAACAGATATTTTTCGGCCCATATCCCAGTTTGGATGTGCACAGGCCTGATCAGGAGTAACATCTTTTAGTTTTTCTAATGGCATATCACGAAAAGGGCCACCCGAGGCTGTAAGTAGAATTCGATCTACACCGCATTTATTTAGCCCCTGATAATAATCCTCAGGCATACACTGGAATATTGCGTTGTGCTCACTATCAATTGGAAGCAGTACGGCATTGTGTTTAGCAACGGCATCCATAAACAACTGACCAGACATAACCAGAGCTTCTTTATTTGCCAGCAGTACTCGCTTGCCTGCTTCAGCAGCTGCAAGTGTGGGTAATAAGCCTGCCGCACCGACAATGGCTGCCATCACCTGTTCCACTTGAGGTAAAACAGAAACCTCTATCAGACCTTCAACACCTTGCTTTACTTCAGTAGATAGCCCTGCCTTCTTGATTTTATCTTCGAGCTTTTGTGCTGCATTGATATCAACCATCACAGCATATTCAGGCTCAAGCTGAACACATTGTTGAAACAGGCGTTCAACCTGAGTGTTAGCCGTTAAAGCAACCACATTAAAACGTGGACCTTGGTGTTGAATAACATCCAGTGTGCTTAAGCCAATAGAACCGGTTGAACCGAGGATCGTTACACCTGTCATGCGCCACCTGTTATCCACAGCATACCCGCAAGGAAAAATGGCGCGGCAGAGGTCAGACTATCAATCCTGTCTAGCATCCCGCCATGACCCGGTAGTAAAGTTCCACTATCTTTTAACTGAACCTGGCGCTTGAACAGGCTCTCGGTCAAATCACCGACAATAGAAATAGCTGTTATCAACATACTCAGAATGACAAAACTAAGTAAAGGTAGTTCAAAATAAAATGCGCCTGAAACAGAAACCAGCAAAGCACCGACACTGGCACCAGCCACACCTTCCCAGGTTTTCCCTGGACTAACTTTTGGTAATAACTTATGTTTTCCCCACTGACGTCCAGTGAAATATGCCGTACTGTCTGCAACCCATATTAGTAATAACAGGTACATCACATACTCTGGACCAAAACTTGAGCCATTACGTAAACCAAGTAACGCAACAAAAACAGGAATCAACAGGATTAAACCAATAACGTACTTAATCGCAGTCTGATTTGCCAGGATATCCCTGTTCGCCTGATAAGCGGCCAGTATAAATATAGACAACAGCCACCAGCCTAAAGATAAGCTAAGAACTAAAATGGCTACCTTCGAGCTGCCCGATTCCAGTGCAACCCAAACAAGAAACAGGCAAACCATGAAAACTATTAGATAAATAGCACGAGTAAAGTTCAGTTTAAGCCCACACAGACGACTCCATTCCCAGGCTCCAATAGTTACTAATAACCCAAGGATTGCAGCAAAGCCATCAGGTGGTAGTTTAAATATCCCCAGGATAACAAGCGGGATAAGTACCGCAGCTGTTAATAAACGGTATTTAAGCATTCGACATCCTTTCGATCTGGTCACCAGTATGTCCAAAACGACGTTGCCGTTTTGCAAATGAAGTTAAGGCTTTGACAAATTCTTCCCGGTTAAAATCGGGCCATAACGTATCCGTAAAATACAATTCAGAATAAGCCAGCTGCCATATCAGGAAATTACTAATTCTCTCTTCACCACCTGTTCGAATAAAAAGATCAGGGTCAGGCAAGTCATGCATGGAAAGTCCGGAATCAATCATCTCCTGCGTGATATCCTCTGCTTTTAGTTCTCCCTGCTGAACTTTATTTGCAAGATGACGTACTGACTGGGTAATGTCCCATTGCCCGCCATAATTTGCAGCAATATTTAATACTAAGCCGTCATTACTGCGGGTTAGTTCTTCGGCCTTGTTAATACGCTTCTGAATTTTTTCAGGAAACCCTGATTGATCTCCAATAATGCGGAGCTGAACATTATTGCGGTGTAATTTTTTTACTTCCCGATCCAGTGCCGTGAAGAAAATATCCATTAAAAGGTTTACTTCTGTGGCTGGACGTCGCCAGTTCTCTGTAGAAAAGGCAAATAGTGTTAGTACTTCAACACCAAACTCACCACAGGCTTTAACGACGTCACGAACAGATTCCAGGCCCTGACGATGACCAAAAACACGAGGTTTATTTTTATTTTTAGCCCAGCGACCATTACCATCCATAATGATGGCAACATGACGAGGTACAGCAGCATCACTGTTTACAGTGATAGTCTTTTCATCATCAGTACTGGCTGTATCGCTCACTTAAAAAAACCCTCAATGTAAAATGTGAGCCGTAATTTCTGGATATATACAAACTCGAATTGGTGTGGCGATTAGATCTCCATCAGATCTTTTTCTTTTTCTTCCAGTAATTTATCAACTGCGGCAACATGCTTGTCGGTGAGTTTTTGAACATCATCCTGAGCATGGCGCTCTGCATCCTCAGTAATTTCTTTTTCTTTTAACAGTGACTTAATATCACTTAATACATCACGACGTATATTACGTATTGCCACCTTGGCACCTTCGCCTTCCTGACGTACCAGTCGAATCATATCTTTACGACGTTCTTCTGTAAGAGGAGGAAGTGGAACACGAATAACTTCACCTGCTGTTGCTGGATTCAATCCCATATTAGCGTTCATAATGGCTTTTTCAATGGCCTGAACCATCGGTTTTTCCCAGGGTGTCACTGATAATGTCCTGGCATCAGATACATTAATATTTGCAACCTGACTCAACGGCACTGATGCACCATAATACTCAACGGTTATATGATCGAGTAAACTTGTATGTGCACGCCCTGTTCTTATTTTTGTTAAATCACCTTTCAGCGACTCAACACTTTTACCCATACGGATGTCTGCATCCTGTTTTAATTCATCAATCATTAGAGTCTCCAGCTTATTCCACTAAAGTACCGACATCATCACCTTTCACGACTGACATCAAAGCACCTTGTTGATTCATATTATAGACACGCAGCGGAATTTTATTGTCACGACATAATACAATTGCAGTAGTATCCATGACGCCAAGTTTTTGTTCAATAACCTGGTCATATCCAAGACGGTCATAACGCGTTGCGGTTTTATCTTTGACTGGATCAGCCGTATAAACACCATCAACCTTGGTTCCCTTAATAACCAGATCTGCATTAATTTCGATGCCACGCAGACTGGCCGCCGTATCTGTTGTAAAGAATGGATTACCTGTTCCGGCCGCAAATATAACAACACGACCTTTTTCCAGATGTCGTATTGAACGTCGACGAATATAATCTTCACAAACATTATGGATAGGTAAAGCTGACATAACTCGAACGGCCAGACCTTCCCGCTCCATCGCATCCTGTAATGACAGACCATTAATGACAGTCGCTAACATGCCCATGTGATCCGCTGTAGTACGGTCCATTCCCGCAGAGGCAAGACTTACCCCGCGAAAGATATTACCGCCACCAATAACCATGGCGACTTGCGCTCCCGCATCAATGAGTTCCCTAACCTCACCTGCAATTCGTTTAACAATTGCAGGATCGATACCAAACTCCTGTTGCCCCATCAGTGCTTCACCACTGAGTTTAAGAAGTACACGTTTGTACTTGAGTGCAGTCGCCATAATTACCTTTTCTTATTTGTTGTTAACAGTTAAATCAGCCTTTCATCTGTGCCGCTACTTCTTCGGCAAAGTTTTCCTGTTTCTTCTCGATACCTTCACCAACTTCATAACGAACAAAACCAGCAACTGTGGCATTGGCTTTTTTCACCAGTTGTTCAACAGTTTGATCTGGATCTTTAACAAAAGGTTGTCCCATTAAAGTGACTTCTTTCAGGTATTTCTTGATACGACCGGTTACCATTTTTTCAATGATATCGGCAGGCTTACCACTTTCGGCGGCCTGAGCAGAAAAAATTTCTTTTTCTTTTTCGATCAGTTCAGGAGAAACATCTGATTCAGCAACACAAACAGGACGGCTTGCAGCGATGTGCATCGCAATGTCCTTGCCCAGTGTTTCATCACCACCTTCCAGATTAACCAGTACGCCAATACGACTGCCGTGCATGTAAGACGCCAAAACGCCCTTGCTTTCTACAATTTCAAAGCGACGTACTGACATATTCTCACCAATTTTGGCAATCAGGTTCTTACGTGTATCTTCAACGCTAGTGCCATCAGCCATTGGTAGTGCAAGCAAAGCATCCAGATCAGCTGGTTTGTTGGCCAGTGCGGTATCAGCAATACCACTTACAAAATTCTGGAAATCATCACCTTTGGTGACAAAATCAGTTTCGCAGTTCACTTCTACAACCGCAGCAGTTTTGCCACCGTCATCAATTTTGATTGAAACCAGACCTTCTGCTGCAACACGACCGGCTTTCTTGTCAGCCTGGGCCAGACCCGATTTACGCATCAGCTCGATTGCCACTTCGATGTCACCGTCAGTTTCAACCAGCGCTTTTTTACATTCCATCATGCCCGCGCCAGAGCGTTCACGCAGTTCCTTAACTAATGCAGCTGTAATCGCCATCTCTAATATCCTCTTAAATCTTTAAACTTTTAATCTGTTCAGCCATCAGGCTTATTCAAAAAAGGGGGCCTTGCCCCCTTTTTCAGTCTGCTATTTAAACAAGCAATTTACTCAGCCGCTGATTTGACTGAATCATCGGTTTTTTCTTCCGCTTTCTTCACGCTTGTTTTCTTCTTGCTGGTTTTTTTCTTGCTTACTGTCTTTTCTTTTGAATCATCAACAGCAACAAACTCATCCTCAGATCCCATAGCAACAGAACCACTTGCGCGACCTTCAAGAATCGCCGCTGAAGTACCCTGGCTATAAAGTGTAATGGCGCGAATGGCGTCATCATTACCTGGGATAACATAGTCAATGTTATCAGGTGTATTGTTAGTATCGACCACACCGATAACTGGAATCCCCAGTTTAACAGCTTCAGTAACCGCAATATGTTCGTAACCAACATCAATAATGAACAACGCATCAGGCAGGCCATTCATGTTCTTGATACCACCCAGGCTGCGATCCAGTTTTTCCTGTTCACGGCTCAGGTTCAGAATTTCTTTCTTGTTCAGCCCCGCAATCTTGCCACTAACTTGCATTGCTTCAAGCTCTTTGAGGCGGTTAATAGACTGTTTGACTGTTTTGAAGTTAGTCAACATACCACCTAACCAACGATGGTTAACATAAGGCATGCCACAACGCTCGGCTTCTTCACGAACCACTTTTTGTGCGGCGCGTTTGGTACCTACAAACAGGATTTTGCCCTTGTTTGCGGCCAGTGAGCCAATAAAGTTCATCGCATCGTTATAAAGCGGTAAACTTTTTTCAAGGTTAACGATATGGATTTTGTTGCGCTCCCCAAAAATATAGGGGGCCATTTTAGGGTTCCAGAAACGTGTTTGGTGGCCAAAGTGGACACCCGCCTCCAGCATCTGTCGCATGGTAACGTCAGTCATAATTATTCTCCTGGTTTGGGTTGAGCCTCCATACACCCCATCTGCAAACCCTAGATCGCCAAACTGGCTTTCAGAGGCACCCGTACAGATGTGACGGTATATGTGCGGATTAACCCCGCTATTTGCGGGGACAAAATATGGCCAAAGGCCGGTTTAACTGCATACTCAGTTTTGTTTGCTAAATACGCGCGCGCTTTATACCATAAAGCGCTTATGACAACAATGAAAAGCCCGAATTTCACCCATTTTAGCCACCCCATTGCGGCTGATTGCAAATCTGGCCTCGGCCCTGGAAATTTATGACCGTTACGATAAAAACAGAAGACGAAATTGAGAAAATGCGAGTGGCCGGCCGCCTGGCTGCCGAGGTCCTCGAAATGATCGCCCCCCATGTCAAAGCGGACATCACCACTAATGAACTTGACCAGATTTGTCATGAATATATTGTTAACGAACAAAAGGCCATCCCCGCCCCGCTTGATTATCATGGCTTCCCCAAGTCGATCTGTACCTCGATAAATCAGGTTGTCTGCCACGGCATTCCTAACGAAAAACGCCTTAAAGAGGGTGATAGTATCAATATCGACATTACGGTTATCAAGGATGAGTTCCATGGTGACACCAGTAAAATGTTCCATATTGGCACTCCATCCATCCAGGCCCAGCGTCTGGCCAAAATCAGTTACGAATGCCTGTTACTGGGTATAGACATGGTCAAACCGGGCATTCATCTGGGCGACATCGGCCATGCCATTCAGAAACATGCCGAAGCCCAGCGCTGCTCAGTTGTACGCGAATACTGTGGTCACGGAATTGGACGCAAATTCCACGAAGAACCCCAGGTGCTGCACTATGGCATGCCCGGAACAGGCATTATCCTGGAACCCGGCATGACCTTTACCATCGAGCCCATGATCAATGCCGGCAAACGCCAGGTTAAACTGCTGAAAGACGGCTGGACGGTGGTCACCAAAGATCGCTCACTTTCGGCCCAATGGGAACACACTATTCTGGTAACCAACTCCGGTTTTGAAGTCCTCACTCGACGTTATGAGGAAAATTTCTGAATGCTCATTTCTCAGGCCCTGCAATCTTCACGGCAGATTGCCAATGAGCTGGTAGATTTTGAAACATTCGACAACGCATTAAATAAAGGCCAGCCCCCCCTGCCTTTGTTCCGCGATACTCTGAAATCTGCCGCAGCCATTCTGACTGAACGTTTTATAGCCGGACGTGCGGCCACCGAGCTGGTCTTTGCCCGCTCACACCTGATCGATAAGATCATCGTACGAGCCTGGCATCTGTATTTTGATAAAAAAGAAAAGGATATTGCACTGGTTGCCGTCGGTGGTTATGGCCGTGGTGAATTACATCCCGCCTCTGACATTGATGTTTTATTACTATTGCGTGATGAAGATACGGCTTATAAAGAAGCCATTGAATCCTTCCTTTTATTTCTCTGGGATATCGGCCTGGAAATAGGTCACAGCGTTCGTAATATTATGGAATGCGCTGACGAAGCCGAAAAAGATATTACGGTTGCCACTAATTTACAGGAGTCCCGTCTACTTACTGGACCTAAAGATCTATTCGAAGCACAACGTGCACTGAGTGCGCCTAATAAAATCTGGCCCGGCCCCGCATACTTCCGAGCTAAACTCAATGAACAGGAAAAGCGACATCTCAGATTTAACGAGACTGCTTATAACCTGGAACCTAATATTAAAGAAGGCCCAGGTGGCTTACGTGATATCCAGATGATCGGCTGGGTAGCCAAGCGTCATTATGGCGTTGACACCTTGCATGAACTGGTTGATCAGGATTTTCTGAATGAACAGGAATACAAAACACTTCATGAAGGTCAGGCCTTTCTCTGGCAAATTCGTTTCGGCTTACATGTATTAACCAAACGTCGGGAAGATCGCCTGCTATTTGATCATCAACGTGCTCTTGCGAAACAGTTTGGTTATAAAGACACCTATAAAAAATTAGCTGTTGAACAGTTCATGAAGCAATACTACTGCACGGTCATGGAACTCAGTCGCTTAAATGAGATGTTATTGCAGCTATTCAAAGAAGAGATTTTATATGCTGACGACTCGGGTGAGCCTGTTAAGATCAATAAACGTTTTCAAACTCGCAAGGGTTATTTAGAAGTTACCTACGACAAAGTTTTTCAGCATTACCCCTTTGCCTTGCTGGAAGTCTTTTTAATCATAGCTCAACAGCCAGAGATAAAAGGTATCCGTGCTAATACTATTCGTCTCATCCGGGATCATCGTTACCTGATTGACAGTAGTTTTCGTGAAGACATACGTTGTCAAAGTTTATTTATGGAATTACTTCGCCAGCAACACGGTATTACCCATGAACTTAGACGCATGAACTTATATGGCATACTGGCAGCCTATTTACCGGCATTTAATAATATTGTCGGACAAATGCAGCATGATCTTTTTCATATTTATACTGTTGATGAACACACCCTGAGAGTTATTCGTAATCTGCGACGTTTTACTGTTAAAGAATTTGCGAATGAATTCCCCCTATGTAGTGAAATCATCCAGACCATACCTAAGCAGGAATTGTTAATTCTTTCTGGTCTGTTTCATGACATCGCAAAAGGCCGTGGTGGTAGTCATTCCGAATTAGGCACTGTGGATGCTCTTGAGTTCTGTCAACAACATAACCTGAGTAAATATGACTCCAACCTGGTGGCATGGCTGGTACGCAATCATCTACTTATGTCATCGACGGCTCAACGTAAAGATATTAGTGATCCTGATGTTGTGCATGAATTTGCTGTACAGGTTGGCGATCTTCACCATCTGAATTATTTATATTTATTAACGGTTGCCGATATTCGAGGCACCAGCGATTCTGTCTGGAATTCCTGGAAAGACTCCTTACTTAAAGAGCTTTACCATGCCACACGCCGTACCTTACGCCGAGGCCTGGACAATCCTATACGTCAATCTGAATATATTGAAGAAACACAAAATCAGGCTCTGGTATTATTACAGCAACAGGACATTCCGACTGATGAAGTATTGGCACTTTGGGATAAGCTGGGTAATGAATATTTCCTTCGTTATAATCCTGATGAAATTAGATGGCACACACAGGCTATCTTACAGTGCAATGAAAATGAACTACCCCTCATTCTGGTTCGTGAATCACGAGGTGGTACTGAGCTGTTTATTTATGCTTACAATCGTCGTCACATGCTCACCAACATTACGACAACCCTGGAACAACAGGGTATGAATATTGTTGACGCACGAATTTTTGCTTCAACCAGCGATTACATTCTTGATACTTTCCTCATGCTTGATAGTAATAGTGAGCCCATCAAAACTGAATCACAAATGAATGAACTCAAGGAACATTTAAAACATAAGCTACAAACCAGTAGTGATGAACTTACCCCGGTTAACCCACACCTGGCAAGACAGGCCAAACACTTTAAATTTCCTGCTGAAATCAGTTTCGAAAATGATTCAACGAATAACAGAACGATTATGCATCTCAAAGCTTATGATCGCCCCGGCCTGTTATCACGTATTAGTGCAGCACTCAGCACATGCAAAATACAAATATTAAGCGCCAAAATTGCGACTTATGGTGAACGTGCTGAAGATATATTCTATATCTCAACGATGGACAATGAGCCCATTCGGCTACAGAGTGATTTTGACTGTATTGATAAAAACCTGCATGAACTGCTATCTGATTAGCTAAACAGGCGTTCCAAATACAAGTACATTTCAGGTATTACCGTTCGTCCTGAGCCCTTCGGCTTCACTCAGGAGAGCCTTGTCGAAGGACAGACCGATTAAGCACGCTATTCATAGTATTCTGGTATCTGGGACAGCTATTTAGAACCTGTTTCAATAAACTCCAGGGTATTACCATCCGGATCACGACAAAATAAGGCTTTGCGCCCTGAGCGGCTCAAAGTATAGGGAATGTCATCTGCTTCCAGTCGTTGCACCAGTTCATCCAGATCCATAACATCATAAGCGGTATGTCGATCACGCCCACCATGAGCGGGGCGTTCTGTCGTTGGATCTGGGTTGGGGACTTCAAGTAAATGTATTTGCTGCTCACCAACATTTACCCAGGCACCTGGATAACCCAAATCCGGTCTTTCTTTATCAACTTCAAGCCCTAGCAGGCGATGATAAAAATCCAGTGCTATATCTGTATCAGCCACAATGACACTGACATGGTGAATGGTATTAATCTTGAACATAGCGAATCAGGCTACCTGTTTCCTGGCCGAAATAAGCGCCGCGAATATCACCAGGGCACCGCCGATCCATTCCTGAAGAGTAATAATTTCACTGGTTAATAATATCGAGGACACGGCTCCTGCTACAATTTCAAATAGCAAAATAATGGAAGATCGATGAATGGGCATTTGTGAAACCCCATACACAACGGATGCTGTCATCAAGGTGATCAGAATGGCACCGATCCCTAACGCACTACCTACGGTTAAAACTGAAGGGTCTCCCAATTTGGTTTGTGATAGCACAATCAAAATTACCGCAACGCCAATCACACCCAGCCAGCTTACGGCTGTTTTAGTGTAGGTTGAAACAGTATGTGTCCTGCGTATCAGGGCATTGGCAATGGCAAAACTCAGCCCTGATGACAGGGCTAACCAGTCCGTCGTATCATGAGGAAGTGGTAAACCCATCCCGGGTTCCCACAACATAACACCGGCACCACCAAGTGCAAAAATCAGTACCAGTATGGTCGAACGATGAATCCGTTCTCCCAGAAACCACCAGCCAATGATGGTTGCCCACAAGGGTGACAGATAAAACAATAATAATACCCGAACGACATTACCATCCAGCAACGCCAGGATAAAGGCGATATTGCACCAACCACTGGCCAATGCCAACGTGATCAGCAACAGGGGGGCACGTTTCAATTCATGCAAACGGCCTTTGAGAAAGTTCAACAGAACTGGCAAAGTGCCCAAATATATAAATAAGGTAGACCAGAGCCCACTCAGGCCAGCATCTTCCAGTAACCGTAATGGATACCAGAAAATTCCCCACAGTGTTGCCGCTAGCAACAGACTGAATATCGAAAGCCAGGGATGATGTTTGGTTGAATGCATGGTTTGTTTTATAATCGTTAATCGATATGCTGGTTATTAAATATTTCAGGTGCTAAATAAAAGTGCTCCAGATTCCTGTCCAGTTAAACCCGTTCGCCCTGAGCCCTGTCGAAGGGTGAATCAGATAAGATTAGTATTTCAGGCTTCACGCTCATGGTTCGACAAGGCCCTCCTGAGTAACATCGAAGGGCTCACCACGAACATAAAGTCTGATAGTTAACAAAAATTTGGAACAATTATTTTGCCATTTCATCAAATATTCCACTGCCAGCGTAACACAGATAACCTGATTTTAGCCCACGATAACCCAATCACAATCTGACATGAATCCTGACCTGGAAAAACTACAACCCTACCCCTTTGAGAAGCTTGCCCAACTGAAAGAGGGTATAATGCCTCCACAGGAATTAGAACATATTGCCTTATCTATTGGAGAACCTCGTCATGCCGCTCCCGGCTTTATCGCTGAGATTTTACAATCTTCCGTGGGTAAATTATCCAGTTATCCATTAACGAAAGGGGCTGTTGAACTACGTCAGAGTATTACAAACTGGTTAACTCAGCGTTTTAAGCTACCTGAAAATAGCCTGGATGCTGAAAGGCATATTCTTCCTGTCAATGGCACTCGTGAGGCGCTATTTGCTTTTGCCCAGGCCATTATCGATCGTCAGAGAAATCCACTGATTGTCATGCCCAATCCTTTTTACCAGATTTATGAAGGGGCGGCCTTTCTATCGGGAGCAGAACCCTATTTCCTCAACAGCACCGAGGATAATAATTTTATTCCTGACTTTGATTCTGTTCCTGAAAATGTCTGGGATCGTTGCCAGTTACTCTATTTATGTTCACCAGGCAATCCATCTGGTGCCGTGATTGATACCCCCACACTTCAACAATTGATGTCACTGGCAGAAAAACATGATTTCATTATTGCCTCAGACGAATGTTATTCAGAAATCTATTTTGATGAACAGTCACCTCCACCAGGGCTATTAGAAGCCGCCGCCCAGGCGGGTAATACGGATTACAAACGTTGCGTTGTATTTCATAGTTTATCCAAACGCTCCAACCTGCCCGGATTGCGTTCCGGCTTTGTTGCTGGCGATGCTGAAGTACTGCAACAATTTTTTAAATATCGAACCTACCATGGCTGTGCCATGTCACCACCATATCAACTGGCCAGTATTGCCGCCTGGTCAGATGAGCAGCATGTACAGGAAAACCGCCGCCTGTATCGAGAGAAATTTGATGCCGTTACGGATATTCTCAAACCAGTACTGGATGTGCGATACCCCGAGGCCTCCTTTTACCTGTGGCAAAAAACCCCTATTGATGACACTGAATTTGCTCAGGGGTTGTTTAAATATCAGAACATCACCGTACTCCCCGGCCGTTATTTATCCCGCGAAATGAACAATACCAACCCAGGAGAGCACTATGTCCGCATTGCTCTGGTGGCCAAAGTCGAGGAATGTATCGAAGCCGCCCAACGCATCCGCCGCTATGTGGAATCCCTCTGAATCACGCCGAATCTCGTTCAATCGAACCTAATCATACGAGCCCTGCTATAGAGCGATTAGCCAAACTACTTTATAATGCCGGAATTCAGGCACTGGCCAGAGATTCTATATCTGGACCCGGCCGTACCCGATTCGCAGACAAGATTAATAAGGGGAACCTCCCATGAGCAACATCAAAGAAATTATCGAAAACGCATTTGAAAGCCGCGCCGAAATCACACCTCGCAGTGTGGATACCATTGTTAAGGAAGCGGTCAATGAAGCCATGCATATGCTCGACAAGGGTGAGCTCCGTGTTGCAGAAAAAACAACAGGTGACTGGGTGGTAAATGAATGGCTGAAAAAAGCTGTTCTGTTGTCTTTCCGTATTCAGGACAACAATTTCATGAAAGGTGGTTTTACCAACTATTTTGACAAAGTCCCTGCCAAGTACGCCGATTACAGCTCACGTGAATTCCGTAATGACGGTGTGCGAGTGGTTCCACCAGCAACCGTTCGCAAGGGTGCCTATATTGCACCCAGTGTTGTCCTGATGCCCTCTTACGTAAATATTGGTGCCTATGTTGATAAAGGTACGATGGTTGATACCTGGGCAACGGTTGGTTCCTGTGCTCAAATTGGTAAGAACGTACATCTATCCGGTGGTGTTGGTATTGGTGGCGTTCTTGAACCTTTACAGGCGGCACCCACCATTATTGAAGATAACTGTTTTATCGGCGCACGCTCTGAAGTCGTTGAAGGTGTGATTGTCGAAGAAGGTTCAGTTATCTCTATGGGCGTTTACATTGGTCAAAGCACTCGTATTTATAACCGCATGACGGATGAAGTGACCTATGGTCGTATTCCAGCCGGTTCGGTAGTTGTCTCTGGTAATCTGCCATCTAAGGATGGTAAATACAGCCTGTATTGTGCAGTTATCGTTAAACAGGTTGATGAAAAAACACGTGGTAAAGTTGGTATTAACGAACTGCTGCGTGACATTTAATCTAAATGGTAAACCTGTTTGGAATTCCCAATTGCGACACTATAAAAAAAGCGCGCAAATGGCTGGAACAAAATAATATTGACTATCAGTTCCATGATTTCAAACAGTCTGGTCCCAGTAGCAAACAGCTTAATAGCTGGATTAAGGAACTGGGCTGGGAAGTACTATTAAACAAACGCAGCACTTCATGGCGAAACTTATCTGACAAAGACAGGGACAGTCTTAATCAGGCCAATGCCATCAAAATCATGCTAGCCCAACCCACTATCATCAAACGCCCCGTACTTGATCTTGACGGAAACTATTACGTCGGATTTTCTGATAAGTCCTACAGGGACATTTTCAAGGATCAATAAGCCCTATGTCTGCCACACTTGAACTGGCTAAAGCTCTCATTAACAAAAATTCAGTCACTCCTGACGATGCAGGTTGCCAAGCATTGCTGGCCAAGCGACTTGCTGCAATAGGGTTCAATAACGAGCATTTACGTTTTGGTGATGTTGATAATCTTTGGGCACGAAAAGGTAATCGTGGTCCGGTATTCTGTTTTGCCGGTCATACCGATGTGGTTCCGAGTGGTCCTGAAGATAAATGGCAGACACCACCTTTTACCGCAACCGAGAAGGACGGCATGTTACACGGTCGTGGTACCGCAGATATGAAAGGGTCTATTGCGGCCTTTGTTACCGCCTGTGAACGCTTTGTTACTGCTCACCCGAATCACAAAGGCAGCATTGCTTATCTAATTACCAGCGATGAAGAAGGCCCAGCCAAAGACGGTACCGTAAAAGTTATTGAAACACTCGAACAACGTAATGAAAAAATTGATTGGTGTCTGGTCGGTGAACCCACCTGTACTTCTCTTATTGGCGATACAATTAAAAATGGCCGCCGAGGTTCATTAGGTGCTGTACTTACTATTAAAGGTATTCAGGGACATGTGGCCTACCCGCATCTAGCCAAAAACCCGGTACATGACTTTGCTCCGGCTTTACTGGAGTTAAGCACCTATGAATGGGATCAGGGTAATGCACACTTTCCCCCTACCAGCTTCCAGATCAGTAATATTAATGCCGGCACTGGTGCAACCAATGTCATACCCGGGCAACTGGAAATCGTCTTGAATCTGCGTTTTTCTACTGAACAGACAGAAGCGGGACTACGAGAAAAGATTGAAGCTATTTTAGATAAACATCAGTTAGATTATGACATCGACTGGCAACTCTCAGGCCATCCTTTCCTGACGCCTGAAGGTGAACTGGTTGATGCCGCCCTTGTGGCGATTAAAGACACCTGCGGACGCGATAGTGAACTTTCTACTTCCGGTGGTACTTCCGATGGGCGCTTTATTGCACCCACCGGAGCACAGGTTGTTGAGCTGGGTCCTTTGAATGACACTATTCATAAAGTTAACGAGTGTGTCAGTATTGATGACCTCGATAAACTATCAGAAATCTACGAAGCCATACTCGTTAAACTGTTAGCTTAAAAAAACCTGGCCAAAAAAATACCCCGCCGCAAGCGGACGGGGTATTAAGTTGTAGGTTAGACTGAGTGAAACGAAGCCCAACAGCCTGATTCGATATTCTGTTGTGACTATCTAACCAGCTCATCAATAAGTCGAATTATTTCAGACTCCATTTCTTTAACTGCCGTTACAGCAGGTCCTGTCTGCGCTGAAGCACCTGGTAATAGATAGCTAATATGTGTTTTGTTATTTATTTGAAGGATTGTAATATGCTGAGGGAACAGTGCAGCCAGTTCAGGATCGGCATTGGTAATTATATTCGCATGCCAGGCATTTAAAAAAACCAGACTTCGAAAACTCTGTATATTATTTTTATTATAGTCATTACCCCATCGCTGCTTAAAGCGAGCCAGCGCCTTTCCAACATCAGGTTCATGGATAACAAAATAGGCATTATTCTCCAGTGCGGTGAATAACTTATTATAAACCTTAGCAGCAGGCTTGTTGATCTCTTTAATATACATTGTGTTCTGGATCAGTGGTTGCTCTGTGGTATTGATAATCAAACCACTTTCAGATTCTGACATTGAAGCTGATGTTGCGACAGGGATAGAACATATAGCCAGAAGTCCTATTAGCAATCGAGAAGTTAAAAACCATGAGACTGAATTAATCATCGACATTCCTTGCTTTATTTTTGTTTTGGCTTTTGTGCCACGTTATTACGCAAATAGATTGGCTGAGCTTGATCGGCATTAACATAATTTTCTTCATTCCAGTGACAACGCGCCAGCTCCAGCAAATCACGCGCACGAGGAAATTGAGGGCCATCGGTTTTAACCTCATTGACACCAGTCAGTTTGGATAGTTGAGTTGCATAGGATCCAGTTCCTGAGCCCAGCACCATCCATTCACCTGTTTGCATCTCGATTTTATCAACGGTTGTTACCTGTTCCTCTCCAACGATTTGCATGCAGTCATTATGCTTAAGATAAAAGCCCCAATAGACCTCGCCCATACGTGCATCTATAACAGACAATACCTTTTCTGCATGACATTCACGTAAACCGGCCTGTGCCAAAGCCGCCAGACTGGAAACGGGTAATACCGGTAAACCTGTTGCAAATGCCAACCCCTGTACAACACTGGTGCCTATACGAACCCCGGTGAAAGAACCCGGACCACGATCCAGGACAAATCCATCCAGTTGTTTCAGAGTCAACCCTGCCTGAGCCAGTAGTTCATCCACCATAGGTAATACCCGGTGAGTATGAGTACGCGGTACGATCTCATAACGTTCTTCAATGTCGTTATTTGATAATAACGCGACTGAACAGGCTTCGGTGACAGTATCAATCGCAAGTAAATTCATTAGCTGGCCACGGCTTCATTAATTCGATCAAAAAACAGTTCTACATCTTTAATATCACGTGTACGTGCCATCGCAGGCAGGCTATTCAAGAAAATACGTCCATAAGATTTACCCAGTAAACGAGGGTCCATGATCATCAGTACACCATAATCATTTACATCTCGAATTAAACGACCTGCTCCCTGTTTCAATGTAATCACCGCATTGGGCAACTGGTAATGCATGAATGGATTGTTACCTTGTTTACGCATGGCTTCAATGCGTCCCTGTAGAACAGGATCACCCGGTGAAGCAAAGGGTAGCTTATCGATAATGACACAGGACAGGGCTTCACCTCGTACATCAACCCCTTCCCAGAAACTACTGGCTCCTAACAACACTGCATTGCCCGCTTTGCGAAAACGATCTAGTAACATATCGCGAGGTGCGTCACCCTGGACTAATAACGGATAATCAATTTCATCTTCCAGAATAGAAGCGGCTTCTGCCAAAGCACGATGACTGGTAAACAACATAAACGTACGTCCACCACTGGCTTCGATCACGGGTAAAGCATAATCGATAACAGCCTGGGTATACTGCTTTTCATTGGGCATCGGCAGACCTTTGGGAACATAAAACAGGCCCTGGTTCGGAAAATCAAATGGGCTTTCCCATTGCTCTGTGATGGCATCCGTTAAACCCAGTTGTTGCTGGAATAGATCAAACTTGTCTGCCACGGCCAAAGTTGCCGAAGTAAATACCCAGGCGGCTTTCATACTCTCTAATTGTGACTGAAAGCTGGCGGCAATACTCAAGGGAGTAAGATGGATAGAAAAGGAGCGTTTATGAATTTCACACCAGTGAATATAATCGGCTGGCGCTGAACCGGTGAGACTGGTAAACGTTACCAGTAATTCACTACAGCGCTTCAAACAGGTATCTAATCCTTTACTGCGTTCGGCTAATGGCTTTAAGAAACTTTCCAGCTCAGCAAGATTATCCAGCACCTCCTCAATGTCTCGTGTAATTGAGGGTGTATCTGAATAGTCCTGCCAGGTGCCTTTACCTGTAGAAGGTCCGAAAGACAGGCGTAAATCCTGAACAGACTTTTGCAGTTTGTCTGTACATTGTTGAAACTCATGGCCTTCGTTGATTTCAGCCAGATATTCGGATTCAGCATCTCTTGCCAGTTCAATCATCTGATGACTGCTCATGGAAATACCAAAGAAGTTAGAGGCCACATCAGGTAGCTGGTGGGCTTCGTCAATAATAAAAGCATCGGCAGCAGGTAGTAGTTCACCAAAACCATCTTCACGTAAGGCCATATCAGCAAACAGTAAATGATGATTCACAACCACAATGTCGGCCGCCTGGGCCTGTCGTCGTGCTTCAATCAAATGACATTTATCGAAATACTGACAGTCCTGTCCCAGACAATTATCGGTACTGGAAGTGACTCGCCCCCATACCGGATCCGATTCTGACACGACATTTAATTCAGCAAGATCACCGCGTATAGTTTCTGCTGACCAACGGCGTATCTTCTGGATCTTGTCTGCCAACTGTGGATCGGTATATCGCCCATCTTCGGCCAGATCCAGTCGATGCATACAAAGGTAATTATTGCGTCCTTTTAATAAGGCCACCGTTACCGGCACACCGAGCGCGTCACGCACGACTGGTAAATCACGATGGAATAACTGATCCTGCAGATTCTTGGTGCCGGTTGAGATGATGATTTTACGCCCGGATAAAATTGCGGGAACCAGATAAGCAAAGGTTTTACCCGTGCCCGTACCCGCCTCGGCAATCAGGACAGAGCCTTTTTCCAGTGTTTGCGCCACAGCTTCAGACATAGCCTGTTGCTCGACACGAGGTGCGAAGCCGGAAACATGTTTGGCCAGTGGCCCATTCTGTCCCAGTATTTCCCGAATGGATAACATGAAAGCGTATCGAATCTACTGTGTAATGTGGAAAGGGTTAATTGGTTTTAAATACTCATCACAGAATCGGGCTGAGTTTACCTTCTTCGCGGGTCCATACCAGTTCAGCGATATTCCTGAAACGTGCCACGGACATGGCTCCGCGTTTACTGCGACTGCTGCTATTGGCATCTTCCATCGCATCCAGGATCTCGTCTCGGCTGGCCTGATAGATTTCAAATGTATCAAAATTCTCATCCATCAGCACCATGACAACGGCATCCCATTCCTGCTCAAGCTTGAGTTGCCCCAGACGTTGACCACTTTTGGCCTCATCAAAAATAACCCGGCCTTTGATCTGTATTTTGAGTCCCTCGGGATCGATGGCATCGAATCCACCTACCTGGTCTTCGACCGGTTCTAGCTCTAACATCTGGCAACCATCGTGTTTCGCTATTTCAGCACTGATTCCCAGTGATTTTCCCGTAGTTCGTCGATATTCGGCTGCGATTCGGCGGGCTTCACCAATTAACTTATCAACTGCGTAGAGAGTCAAATCTGTAACCTTATTATAATAAGCAAGTATTCAGACTATTATAGAACCTGTCAGGTCAATTAGAAACTCTCTACAATAAGGAGAAGTGTTTTCTAATCCAGTAGTTGCCGGGCTTTTTCCTGCGCCTGTCTGGCCCCCTGCAAATCACCCTTTTGATGACGGGCATGGGCAATAATCCGCCAGTTATCTGCCTGTAACTGTTTATCTCGTTTTTCAAGACTATTGGATTTTGCCGCCAGACCCGCCGCCTGCTCCAGTTTGCCCTGATTCAAACGTAGTTTGGCCATGTAATGCCATACAGCGGCATTTCGCGGTTCAATCCGCAATGCTCGCTCCAGCTGTGACTCCGCTTTGACCAGTTCCCCCTCCAGCGCAGCCTGACGCGCTTTACCCAGTAATGACAATACTGCACTGGTGGTTGAAGCCGGTGGTCGAACCTGACTAACTTCGCCCTTTCCAACCGGGAAGCCTTCCTCACGCTGAGTCTTAAAACTACAGGCAGCAAGTGAAGTGAATAGTATTAAACAGGCAAGTAGCTTAAAGGATGGCATAAGGAAATAATCTTTTTGTAATAATAATCAGAGCCTAAATGTAACACAGCTAAGGAAGCTCTGATTAATTCCGTTCGCCCTGAGCTTGTCGAAGGGTTCAACATGTAACACAATGATTTTAAGATAGTTCCCGTTCATGGTTCGACAAGGCTCTCCTGAGTAATATCGAAGGGCTCACCACGAACGGGGGAATTAATCAGAGCTTCCTTAAATAGAATAGATACAAGGCTTCATTGCGTTTATTGACAGTCTGAAACCTGTTCAGGTTCCGTCCCCTTATAAAAAGGGATATAAATTGCACCTGGACAGTCTTCATCGGTAATTAAACCGTTTTCACTATCAATCCAGTGATACGTTAATGAATCCAGCTCTAACGGTTCCAACGAATATGTTTCAAGCTTACGAAATATATCTGCCCATACTCGTAACGCCCCACTGGAACCTGACATCCCAATGGATTGATTGTTATCCTGCCCTAGCCAGACAACGCCAAGATGAGAACTGGAATAACCTGCAAACCAGCTATCCCGCAAATCATTGGTTGTTCCAGTCTTACCGGCAACCTGTAACGTTTCTGGTAATACATTAGCAAGATAACGCGCGGTCCCTTTTTGGGTCACCAGCGTTAATGCACTGTTGAGTAATTGCAGGTTCTCAGGTTGAATCGTCTGTTCTATTTTCAGAGGAAACCGTCGTAACGGTGATCCATCTACCGCAAGAACCTCACGCACCGCACGTAAAGGGGTATTAAATCCACCTGATGCCAGAGTCTGATACATACGCGCGACCTGGTAAGGACTTAAATTAACTGCACCCAGCAACATTGAAGGGTAAGGGTCGATAGAACTCATAACTCCCATGCGCTTCAGGGTATCTACAATAGGTTCGAAACCAAGTTCCATTCCCAAACGTACCGTGGCCTGATTATAGGAATTCATTAAAGCGGTAACTAATGGAGTTTGCCCATGAGATTTACCATCATAGTTTCGTGGTGACCATAGTTGATCTGCATTGCTTTTAATGGTTAAAGCATTATCATCAAGTAAACTGGTCAGGTTGTATTTTTGATTTTGTTTAGATTCCAGTGCTGTTAAATAAACCGCCGGTTTTACTAATGAACCAATAGGTCGATGAGCATCTAAAGCTCGATTAAAACCCGCATAACGAGGAGCACGATCACCGGCTAAAGCCAGTACCTCACCATTACTACTCTCGGTAATAACTACCGCTCCCTGTAAATTTCCACTTAAATTATGTTTTTTATCCAGCTGAGTAATACGTTTAGTTAAGGCCTGCTCAACCGTTTTTTGTATTGTTGGATCAAACCCAGTGAATATCTGCAACCCTTCTGCACTTAAGTCCCGGGCCCGATAATCACGGCGTAACTGTCGACGTACCAGTTCCATAAAGGCTGGATAGGCACCAGACACGCCTGATGGCTTTGGAATAACATCCAGCGCCAGTCGTTGTACACGTTTAGACGTATCGTGCGTAATAATCTTTTGTTCTGCCATAATCGACAGAACCAGATTTCGTCTTTTAATAAGTCGTTTTGGATTGCGCCAGGGATCATAATAGGAAGGTCCACGAACCAGCGTGATCAAAGTTGCTATTTGTGACAGATTCAATCGTGAAAGAGGTTTATCATAATAAAACCGACTGGCCAGACCAAAGCCATGTATTGCACGTTTTTTATCCTGGCCCAGGTAAATTTCATTGATATAGGCTTCAAGAATTTCATCTTTGTCATAATGCCATTCCAGCAATAATGACATCAGCGCTTCATTCAATTTTCGAACCAGTGTTCTTTCATTATCAAGAAAGAAATTTTTAACCAGCTGCTGCGTCAGGGTACTGCCGCCCTGCACCATTTTTCCTGCACGAATATCTGCAATGATTGCACGTGCAATGGCTTTTGGATTAAGTCCGTGATGTTCAAAGAAACTTCGGTCTTCCAGTGCCAGTAAACCTTTTACCAATAAGGTCGGCACTTCATTGAGTTTAACCAGTTCACGATCTTCATTATGTGCGGGGTAAATTCGACCAATGACCGCAGGTTCCAGGCGAAATATATCCAGCAACTGATTTGTATCGATGGCATCAATACGCTCTATGTGCTCGTTAACAATACGTAAACGAATTTGTCGAGAGACTTCCTCTCCATCCCAGAACAGGAATGGCCTTGTGTTGATCAGAACATGTTCACCGCTTTGGGCATAGGTTCCGGCTTCTTTAGTCTGATGAGCATAGCGATAACCCAGGATTTTTAACTCGTGCAAAAATTCGGCTGTTGCTATTTTTTTCCCCGGGTATAACTCCAGAGGCCGTGCATACACTTTCGCGGGTAAAGCCCAACGTTTACCTTCGAACTGAACACGAATAGTTACATCCAGATAAATCACATAAGCCAGAAATAAAAAACTACTTAAGATAAACAGACGCACAGGCCAGGAGCTAAAGCTAAGCCATTTTTGCTTTTTAGAAGTCTTTTTTTTACGCGAACGTGTACGCGCCTTTTTCTTGCGGGAGCCCAGTTTACTAGATGCGGGTGTTTTACGTTTGCGCGGATTACTGCGATTAGCCATGACATACCAAAGCTAGATTATGTGTACCTAATTTCTGTCCCTTGAGTCCGTTCGCCCTGAGCCCTTCGGCAAACTCAGGAGAGCCTTGTCGAAGGGTACAAACGTAATAATAGATATTGCGTGACACTTGTGGACAGAAATTCGGAACACTTAAATTCAGGTTAAATCCGAACATTCTACGGTATTTTATTTGAAAGCGCTGTAACCAGTTGGTGTTTTACCAGATTGTTCTAAATAAATTTCCGAATCCCTGTCCACAAAAAGCTTTACGTTCGTGGTGAGCTTGTCGAACCATGAACGTAAAGCTTGAAATACCGATGTTTAAAGCGATTCACCCTTCGACAAGGCTCTCCTGAGTTTGCCGAAGGGCTCAGGGCGAACGGTTTTTACTGGACAGGAATTCGGAACACTTATTTAGATTTCAGGCCAGCAAGTCGATAGACTTTGTACCTACCTCTTCCTGGACCTGTTGACCGTGGGTTGTTGACTGGGCCCGTTTCAGTTCACGCATTATCTCAGCGCGTTCATGATCGGCATCGTCATTATAGGTTTGATTGACACGCTCGCGCATGGCACGAACCTTCTGACGAGGATCATCTGGCTGCTGGCCTTTGTCATCCTCTGTCTTCAGGGCAAAAAATTTCGCCCCAGACTCATTGTCCCTCTCTTTATTCTCTACATCCCTGCGCTGGGGAGCATGGGAATCATCACGCTTTTCCGAAACATTTTTTGCCTGTTCATCACGCTGCATCTGAGTCGCCTTCGACTCTTCAACTCGACTAAATTCAGTACGTGCTTTTTCAGTCTGATTCACTCCCTCCTGCAAAGGAGCAACAGAACGATCCGGCGTGGCTTGAAATTGCTTGATTTCCATACACACCATTTTAGAACATGTAGCTATTAAAATAGAGTAGTCAGGATTGAATACCCGTATAATTTATATTACAAAATACTTTCAATTATGTTAACAAGTTCTTGTTTTTTATACCTTTAGATTGATTTAATGAACAAAACAGACTAAAACTTTAATCATGAATTCCGTGAACAAGTGCCTACATTTTAATTCTGCGCGAGAGGGGACCATGACTACTCATTTGCTTAAAATGTGGTCAACTCTACTGGTATTTAGTCTGCTGATCTCGGCCTGTGGGACACCTGTTTATCGTTCTAACGCTAATACCGGTGTCAATAAGACAGCACTGATTAAGACAGCACACAGCCTGATTGGGACACCCTATCGCTATGGAGGGAGCTCACCGAAGTCTGGATTTGACTGTAGTGGTCTGGTGCAATACACGTTCAAACAGGTGGGGATTGATTTACCACGTACATCCCGAAGCCAGCACAAAGAAGTTTTCCCGATCAACCGTCGTAACCTGCAACCTGGGGATCTGTTATTTTTCCGGGCCCGGCATGAGCATTATGTTTCCCACGTGGGTATTTATATTGGTGAAGGGAAGTTTATACATGCCCCATCCCGTGGCAAGAAAGTGTCTATTAATCGCCTGAATCAACGCTACTGGCGTAAGTATTATTATGGCGCTGGCCGGGTTCTTTAGCGATTAAAGGATCGGGATTCGACAAAGATCTTGAACATGGTCTTGTCCAGTTTTCCAACTTTGACTTCCGCCTCAATCATCTCTAGTGCCCTCTCACTATTAATACCGCGACGGTAGGGACGATCACCTGAAGTCAAGGCATCGTAAACATCGGCTATGGCCATGATTTTTGACTGCACCGGGATCTCGTCTGTATTTAAACCTCGAGGATAACCACTACCATCCAGTCGTTCATGATGCGCGTGAGCAATGTCCGGTACATTACTCAACTGCCGGGTCCAGGGAATCAAAGAAAGGAAAATATGGGTATGTGTCACATGTGATTCAATTTCCCGGCGCTCATCTGTATTCAAACTACCGCGTGCATTGTTTAATGCGCTAAATTCAAACTCCTCCAAAAGCGGCAACTGAATACCTCTAACATCTCTGAACTTCTGTTCCTTGAAAGATAACAGTTCATTGGAAAAGTTATCGATCTTGCTACCCGGTTCATTCATCATTAAAACTGTGTCGAGGAATCGGTGTAATTGAGTCTTTTCTTTCAAAATTTCCTGAGCGACGGCCTGCTTTTTAATCAAAAATTCTTCGTGGGTATAGTTTTTGCTCGCATGCTCCTCAACCAGACGTCGATAAGCCAGTGTTTCAATGCAGGCTTCCGCATAACGTACACGTAACCTCAGATGCTTTAGCTCATGACTGTAGAGTTTCTTGGCTTTGGTCAGAACATGTTCACGCACTCCCACCTTACCAAAATCATGAAGCAAAGCCGCATAGCGTAGTTCCTGGATTTGTTCACGGTTAAATGTCGTATCCCGTAATTCCGGTATTGATGCCATATCCACAGCCCTGGCCAGACTCTCAGTATATTCTGCCACACGGAAAGAGTGACCTGCGGTAGCCGGATCTCGAGATTCAATCGCCTGCACAGACGCTCGCACAAACCCTTCAAACAGGTGCTCAATATCCTGGTACAGTTGAGAATTCTTGAGTGAAATCGCCAACTGAGAGCAAACAGCTGTTAAAACTTCCAGATCTTCACCGGTAAACTCTTTATAACCCGTTCGATTGTCCACCTGAACCAGGCCTAAAACAGTGTCTTCATACAATAATGGTGCACACATAACACTGCGCACGGCCATCGCCATGATGGATTCCTGATTACCAAAGTTTTGCTCCCGCTGGGCATCTTTGAGCAACAGAGCCTGTTTTTCGTTAATTACCGTGTTGACGATAGTTTCTGAAATATCAATGGTCTCTTTGACCTCATCATGGCCCTCGCGATATCGGATACTCAGAGGCACCAGCTTTTCCGTTGTTCGGTCACTTAGCATGACAAAAGCCCGTTCTGCTTCACCAAACAGATCAAACAATAGTTCCATAATTTTGGCGGTAAGTTCTTTCACATCTGTAATAGCACCCAGCGCCATACTCACCTGTATCATGGCCTGCATGCGCTTTACCAAATCATGTCCGGGTTCAGTCTGGACCAGGCCTTGATCATGCATATCATGGATAAACTGGGTTGCATCAACGAACATGCTGATGTCCTGAGGCATTTCGGTATCTGGGCGAATTTCGATCTCAGGTGCTGAGTCAATGTCCATCTGGGGGATTGTGAAAGACACGGTCGCATGGGAATCGAACGACATGCCCGTGGAACGGCCTACTTCAAGGTTCGTAAATAACAGCTGGGTGTCACCCACCTGCAAAATCATACCGTCGTGTATTGGATAAATTTTATTTGGTGTCAGGAGATCATTGGCCAACAGGGTTCCATTGGTAGAACCCAGATCTTTTACATGATATCCATTCTCATTAAAGAATAACTTGCAGTGCCGACGACTTACCATCTCGTCTTCAATACCCAGAAATTGAGCATTTTGACGAATAGTCTCATCAGCACGCCCGACAATCAGCTCGTCTTTAAAGCTAAATAAGCAGCCAAGCCGCTTCCCACTTTTGACTATCAAATGGGCCATTTATTATCCCTAATTCATCCGATTTTCTTAATAATTATAGGGGAATATTGCTTTCCCGTATGCTCCCATACCATTACTAATGTAATCGGCATAATCAGCCAAAATTTAAGTATCTCAATAGAGTAATTGCCTGAGTTTTTTACTTTGTATTAAAATATCTTTTAATATCATAATATTACATTTAGCTATATAATTTAATTCTAGCCTCAAATCGGCCGATAACTACTCAAGGAAAGTATGGTGGCAGCAGACGAATTGTTTAAAGTACCCAAACAAAAAAAACAGGTCAGCCTCTGGGTACACCCAGATGGCAAGGTCATAGGTTCACTTTTTCTGTTGGAACAAAGTGCCCTGCACGCAGGTCCCGAAGAACCCATTGAAGCTTTGAACCATGACAGTCCTTTTGTCGTAATAAGTATGGAAGATCCATCTGAGTTACGTTTTTATAATCGCAGCTCAGTTATTAGGGTGGAATACCCAAACAAAGGTGTGGTTACCAATGGTTCCGTCACACAACTCACCTGCCAGGTACATTTGATGGATGGTTCAATGATCGATGGTCAAATTATTGAAATTTTACCGCAAAGTCACAGCCGTACATTCGATTATCTGAATCAGGACAAAGAACGCTTTATAAAAATTTATACCGATACTGATGAGATTTGTTTAATTAATAAATCCTACATCAACTACGTCACCACTGTAGACGAATAACGGAACATTTAACCAGGGATAGCTTTTTACAATTGCTACAAGATGATTCATGGCACTCTTAGACTCATTCAAAGTTAACAAAGCCATATCTGTTGTTCTTGCGCACAATCAGGTTGATGCCCATGAACTCAAAGAAGCTATTGTTAAAATTAAAAAAATCGGTGAACCTGCTGTTCCCAGGTTAATTAATGCTCTGGCCGAATCATCCAGTAACAAACCCCTTGAGAATTTATTATTAAATTTTCTCGATAATAAAACGCTTCCTCATTATATCGATGCTCTGGCAGATGAAGATAAGCGTATCGTTACGGGTGTAATGCGTATTCTCAGCACATCAACTATGTTTGATGCCAACCGACTAATTGGACTCTTCGAAGATCCAGATATCCCAAAAAATGTACTGGTACAAATTCTTCTTCAACACAAAGAAGCTTTAAACAGCAACAAGTTATTTGAACTGGTTGATAAGCTCGATAAAAATATTCGTGTCGCCGTTTTCAAGGTGCTGGAAGATATCGTACAGGACAGTATGATACCCAAATTGCTGAAATATGCAGATAGCAAAGATCCTAATACACGTCTGCATGTTGCGAGAATGTTATCAAAATTTAGTACAGAACAAACTCGTGACAAGTTAGTACAGTTACTCAAAGATCAACATAATGAAATTCGGTTAACCGCGCTCGATGGCCTGGGCAAGATGAAGATCCCAGTTTCAGCAAGAGAAATCTGCCCTTCACTAAAAGATTCCAATTTAACGGTACAATCCAAAGCGATTGACACGCTGATACGTATTGATGATCCGCGCATTGTTAAATACCTGGTTGATATTTTACAGGATGAATCTGAATACATCCGTCGTGCCGCCGTAGAAGTACTTAATGAAGTTGGCAATCCCGAAGCCATTAAGGACTTACTGAATGCCATGAAAGATCAGGACTGGTGGGTTAAAGTACGTGCGGCTGATGCACTGGGTTCGATTGGTGGCCCGAAGGTTGTTGATGCCGTGCTTAGCATGCTGGATGATGAAGATGATTTCCTGCGACGAACTGCCGTTGAAATCCTGAATTCAATCAAAGATGAACGCGCTATTGAATATCTGATCAATGCACTAAAAGATAAAGACTGGTGGGTGCGTGAACGTGCCGCTGATGCACTTGCAAAAATGGAAGATGAACGAGCCATACCCGCCCTGATTGAAATGCTGGAAACTCAGCCTGATTCTGCCAAAATCGCAATTAAAGCATTAAGTGAAATTGGTAAACCTGAAGCTGTACAACCTTTAATCGATAAACTCGAAAATAGCGATATTTCGATCAAGAAAGAAATTATTCGTGCTTTGGGTGAACTCACAAATGTATCACATGACAGTGATATAAAAGATGCATTAAAGAAAACCATTGATACCAGTAATAAAGAAATTCAGGATCTTGCCTCTCTAACTCTTGAAACTGTTATTGCAAAATCTGGACATGGGCGAACCAGTCAGTCAGGTGTAAGTAATGCATCGACGCTTGATAACATGGAAGCACCACCTCCAGCCGCACAGGCGACAGAACAATTTATTGATCCAGCCACACTTAAGCCCGGAATGGTCCTTTCTGATCGGTATGAGGTGCTACAGCATGTCGGTAAAGGTGCCTTCGGATTTGTCATCCTTGTAAAAGACATGATGGTTGAAGAAGACATTGTCCTGAAATTCCTTAACCCACAAATGGCAACGGATGATAGTGTCATACAGCGTTTTGTTCATGAACTCAGATATACACGTAAAATCACTCACCCTAATGTAATACGTATATATGACTTTCTAACATTTGGTCGTTCTTATGCAATTAGTATGGAGTTTTTTGACAGCCATTCAATCAGCTATGAAATAAAAAACAAGTTAAATACTGATTTCCAACGAAACATTAAACTTCTTATTGATATGTGTAATGGTCTCGCAGTAGCCCATGACCTGAATGTGGTACATCGTGATATCAAACCCGCCAATATACTTGTCGATGATAACGATGTTGTAAAGGTTGTGGATTTTGGTCTGGCTGCGGCTGCTTCACAGGGAGATTCCAGACTGACCAAAAGTGGAATTCTGGTGGGAACACCCACTTATATGGCACCCGAACAGGTACGTGGAAGAAAAATCGATACCCGTACAGATATTTATAGCCTGGGCATTGTCATGTACGAAATGTTTACGGGTAAAGCTCCCTATAAAGAAAAAGATCACATGGCCACCCTGTTTAAGCATGTAGAAGGAAAAGCTCCCGCTGCCAGCCAGAGGAACCCAGAGATCAATGAAGAACTCAATGCGATTATCATGCGCGCTATCCATGTTGATCCGGAAAAACGCTACCAGCGTATTGATGAATTAGCCGATGAACTGACTGAGCTCTATAAAAAGGAATGCTACTAATGGCCAGGATTGATGCATTTCTTAAGTTAGGTCGTGACCAGGGGGCATCTGATATTCATATTGCCGTTGGCAGTCCCCCCCTCATCCGTATGCATGGCGAGCTTTCTGAAATCAAATACCGTGCATTAACGGCCGATGAGATGGAAGATTTGATCAAGGAAATTATTCCTGAGAATTTACTCCAGAGATTCAAGGATGGATATGATCTTGATTTCTCCTATGAATCAGCCGAAGCAGGCCGCTACCGTGCTAACCTTTACAGAAAAATAACAGGTTTTGGCGGCGCATTCAGGGTGATATCCCCCACTATCCCAACAATGGATGAATTGGGTTTACCTGAAAGTGTGCAAAAAATGCTACACGCCCATCAGGGATTAATACTTGTAACCGGTGCGACAGGCACGGGGAAATCAACAACCCTTGCCGCTATGATTGACTGGATTAATAAAAATCGAAAATTCAATATCATCACACTGGAAGATCCTATTGAATATATTCACACCAGTCAGCAATCGCTTGTTATACAACGAAGCGTGGGCACCCATGTAAAAAGCTTTGCCGATGGTCTGCATGCGGCTTTACGTGAAGATCCTGATGTTATCCTGGTTGGTGAGTTACGTGATCCTGAAACCATTAATATGGCAATGACCGCAACAGAAACCGGCCATCTTGTTTTAGGCACCTTACATACTACAACAGCGGTTAAAACCATTGATCGTATTATTGATGCCATGCCCGCTGAACAGAAGATGCTAGCGGCTACCTTTCTTGCACAACACCTCAAAGGGGTTATCTGTCAAAAATTATTACGTAGTAGTGATGGGAAATCACGTAAAGCGATGCTTGAGATAATGGTTAATACATCCGGTATTGGTAACCTCATACTCAACAGGAAGAACTTTCAGATCCCATCGATCCTGCAAACAGGTCGTGAACAGGGTATGCAGTTAATGGATCAGGCCTTACTAGAAGCCGTTAAAAATAAAGAAATTGATCCTGATGATGCCTATGTAAATGCGACTGACAAAAAGTTATTTCAACGTTTCGTTACTAACCCTGATTTATTACCACAAGTTAACCTGGTTATTGGATAGTTGATTTTATGAATCGAATCGACACATTTCTTGAACTGGTGGTAAAGCAGAAAGGTTCCGACCTGCACATGGTAGCAGGCAATCCTCCTCGAGTTCGTCTCGATGGGGATACACATACTGTCAAATATCGTGAACTAACTGTCTCTGAAATGGAACAGCTTCTACATGAGATTATGACAGAAACGCAAATTTCAACCTTTGAAGAAGAAAGCAATCTGGACTTCGCCTACGAAGTCAAAGACCTGGCCCGTTTTCGTGTAAATGTATTTAAGCATCTCAATGGTATCGGAGCCATATTCAGGGTTATTCCCAGTATCATACAGTCCATCAACCAACTTGGTCTCCCCCCTGCTATTAAAAACCTGAGTCGACAGCGTAAGGGATTAATTCTGGTCACGGGTCCAACAGGTTCTGGTAAATCAACCACACTTGCTGCGATTATTGACTTTATTAATACAGAAAGAAAAGGTCACATTATAACTATCGAAGACCCAATTGAATTTGTACACCAAAATAAAAGCAGCCTGATCAGCCAACGCGAAGTTGGTCAACATACACATTCATTCGCTGAAGCTCTCCATTCCGCCTTACGTGAAGATCCCGATGTTGTCCTTGTTGGTGAATTACGCGATCTCACAACTATCCATCTCGCATTAACCGCCGCTGAAATGGGTATCCTGGTCATGGCTACATTGCATACTAGTAGTGCGGCATCTTCTGTAGATCGAATTATCAACGTCTTCCCTCCAGGTGAAGAATCTTTTGTGAGAACCATGCTTTCAACTTCTCTTTGTGGCGTTATTTCGCAGCAACTGGTGCGAAAGGCTGATAACAAAGGGCGTGCTGCCGCACTGGAAATCATGATTAACAATGCAGCGATTGCGAATGTTATTCGTGAAGGTAAAACGGAACAACTTGATAACGTGATCCAGAGTGGTGGCATGCAAGGTATGCAATTAATGGATACCGCATTACGCCGCCTGATGGATGCTAAACTTATTACTGGCGAGGATGCTTACATGAAAGCCCGCAACAAAGCTGAATTTGATAAATTTCGTGATAGTACTAACCTGGACGATGAAGAAAGTAATGAAACAAATGAATCTGAATAAAAAGTGCTGAATTCCTGTTTATGTTCGAATTTCACGTTCGTGGTGAGCCCTTCGATATTACTCAGGAGAGCCTTGTCGAACCATGAGTGTGAAATCTGTTGTGTCCATTTACCCTTCGACAGGCTCAGGGCGAACGGTCTAAACTGGACAGAAATTCAAAAACAAAAGAAACCCGTTCGTCCTGAGTCCTTCGGTATTACGCAGGAGAGCCCTGTCGAAGGCTAAAAAAACCGTTCGTCCTGAGCCTGTGACCGTAGCGCAGCGTAGGAAATACTTAACGAAACCCGGAGGGGTTCTAAAGTGCGAAGGACTCACCACGAACATTGAAATTAACCAGAGCTTACTTAAAATAAATAAACCAAATTTCCAAGAGTTAATTATGAGCAAACTAATACTTACACTTGATGGCGCCGTACTAAAAGAATATCCGATAGAGAAAGATAGTATCAGCATCGGACGTAAACACGGCAATGATATCCAACTCAATGATCTGACCGTCAGCGGTCGTCACGCACTAATTGTATCAATGGGCGAACATATCTACGTAGATGACCTTGGCAGCACCAATGGAACCCTCCTCAATGGTGCTCGAATCAGCAAGACATTAGTCAAACACGGTGATGTCATTCAGGTTGGTAACTATCAGTTCACATTCTACGATGATACCGAAACAGAGTATGAGCCAACCATGTTTATTCAGGCTGAAATTGAAGAAACTCAGATAATCGATCAAAATGCTATTGCGAATAAGCAAATCAAAGGTGAAAGACTTGGTGCAGTAAAAATACTAAATGGCCCTCTGGCTAACAAAACACTCGAATTACGTAAGCCATTCAACACGATTGGCTTTAATGGTATTAAAATGGCTATTATCTCAAGAGCCAGTGACCATTACACTATTTCAGCGTTGAAAAGCAGTAAACTACGCCGTGATAGTGATACACCCATGCACAATGGCAAAGCTATACCGGTAGAAGCAACTCGATTAAAAGAGGGAGATATTATTGAGCTAGCTGGAACGCAGATGCGGTTTTATTATTTGGATTAAGCTTCTTATATACCATTTAAAATAGCTTAGGGGAAATACTCCAAGCTGGGGGTTAATAGAAGTTCATTACCATCAAAGTCATAAATAGTATAACTAGATAAGCTAAACGCAGGATTACCAACTATCCCCCGTGGGTGCATGATATAAGCCATCAAATACATCTGCTTAATACCTTGAGGAGCAATAATATCAATATACAGCTGTTGTCCATCCTGGTGCCAATACACCATACGCTGCGTTTCTCCAAATGAACCCACATTAGAAATAGAACCTCTCACAGTGGATTCTGGAATATAAATATTAATATCTGCTGGACTAACCACTGTTTCGTCAAAATCAACCACTAGCGAAGCGGCACCAATAATTAAACCATCTGTAATTCCAAAACTTATTTTGGCATGGGGCGCTGGCTCTAATCGGTCAAAGTCTACTGGCAAATATCCCGAAGACACAGATTTGCGTAAGAAATTGTCACTCTCTCCCAGTCCAGGAACAATATCTAAATTAATATTATAAGGTGAAGCAATACCTGAACTGTCACCACCAGCAACAGTATCAATCGTAAAATATGCTGAACCTGCTGGAACGTTTGCGGGGATATCGACAACTAACACCGTCTGCACAGGTTCATGCCCATAATACCAGGGGTAATAAGAATCAAGATAACTTGAATAATGCATGCCTTCAGCACGACCATCTGCACGCAAATTGAATACAGAGCGAACCAATCCCAGCGCCTGTAAATCCCATTCTGTACCATTAACATCTGTTAGCGTTACAAGAGTGGTTTCTTTTCGGGCTTTTTCAGAACCACCAATCATTACAGAGACCGTATCACCAGTTCGCGCTACTGTTGGGAAGGTATTAACCCCTGCACACCCCTGTAATAAAATAGAAATAAAAATAATGAAGGTTAATATATGTTTCATATAATTTACGTTATATAGGTAATAAACATTAAAAATTAATATATTTTTTTAAATAACCGTTCAGGATAAAAATAAAAAAGGGTGGGTTTTTAAAAATATAACCCACCCTGCATATACTACTCTTTCACCTTATGGTGATTTATTATTATTGTTATTTTTTACGTCTACTAACACCTACCAAAGCTAATAAACCTGAGCCAAACAACCAAACGGCAGCAGGCACGGGAACAGCTGAAGCAGATAAATCCTGAATTATATTTCCTTCCAGGTTAATCAAGTTTCCAGCAGCATCATAGGCAGATGCAGGAACTCCAGAAAAATCACTATATGTAGAAAAATCAAACCCATCAATGATTCGATCACCATCAGCTCGTAATATAAATCCATAACCAGAAAATGCATTCTTATGGCGTACAACATTTTGTAAGACTTCGCCTGTAACGGCGTCTTGAGCTTCGACAAAATTACCATTTGCATCATATATAGCAATTATGCTTCCATCATCAGCAAATACTTGATCAATATTTTGTTGATAGAATACTGTTTGCGTAGCTGCATCATATGTCGATGTATCAAAGAGACGTACAAAGACTGTCGGCGAAACTGAGCCTCCCCCCATAAATGAGACCTTATTATAGTAATCTTCATCTACACCGGCTCCTCCTACTTCATTAAGCCCGGTGTCGGGATTAACCGATCCAGTCGTAGGATTTGTGTTATTAACAACAGCATCAGCCGTGTATGTGTATGTTGTACCGTCAGGTTGTTCCATATCAATGGTTAAAGAGCCATAGCTCCTCATTTGAAAATCAGGGACAATCTGTAATGAACCTTCGCCTGGCGTTCCTTCACCCTCAAGACCTTTTCGTCCTACAAACGATTCAAAAACAAAATCAAATTGAACCTGGCCAGCCATGGCTTCCAATGCCCCAGGGTTACTTGCAAGTACCGAACCACACCAGCCTGTTGCATCTGAAAGTGCGTAGGGTTTAAATTGAATGGCGGTATCATAGGTACCATCATCAGCAAAACGAAGTTTTGACCCATCAGGATCTTTTACATAATCAAATGTCTTATAATATTCAAACGACATATCTTCGCGCGCAATATGATAATCACCGTCATAATCTATCTGCATATTATTAAATGTGGAACCCGCAACCGTTGTATACGCCTGGTCATAGAAATTGACCTGTGAATCCATAACTGAATCTGTAAATAGTTCGGGATAATAACCAAAATTATCTGCTGACATCGCATCAGGGGTCAAACCATCGGGGCCTGTGGTTATAACATGCTGAATTTGGCCAATACCACCATTGGAATCCAAAGTATTACCTTCAGCCAATCCACCAAAACCATTAATCGAGCCAAAATCCTGTGCGGTACGACCATTTGGTCCTACATAGCCCCAATCATCAAATGTTGCAGTACCATTTGTAATAGACGTTACCCACTCCGTCGCATTTACATTGCCCGTTGCTGACAATGCAAAAATAACTGCAAGATGAATTTTATTATTAATTTTTAACATTCCTTACCCCCAATTAAATACTATAACGAAATAAAAATAACGTTTAACTAACAATATAATTTTTATTATTTAAAAAAAAAGCGGGAGCAAAGCCCCCGCTTTTTTATCAGATTCTCTTTAAAAGAGTATCCAATTAGGCAGCTTTGCGACGACGCGCAACACCTACCAGACCTAACAGGCCAGAACCAAATAACCATACTGCAGCTGGAACTGGAACTGCAGATGTAGTTATTGCTTCACCAGCTACTGTACCTACA